>NZ_JALPKQ010000037.1:0-60721 GCF_051383655.1 Geodermatophilus sp. CPCC 205761 | reverse complement strand
AAAGGGGTTGTTACTTGGCACTGACTTTCGGCACGCTGTTGAGTTCTCAAGGAGCGGACGCGCGGAGAACCAGGCCTCCCGGCCGTCGTCTTCGGCTTGTTGTGTCGCACTCTGGCGCCCGGGCCCGGCCTCGCGGTCGTTCCCGGCGCAGAGAGAAAGTTACGTGGGCCTGCTGGCCGTGTCAAACCAGTACCCGGTGACGCCGGACACCCCGCCGGAACCGGCATGTCACACGCCGTTCACATGCAGGTCAGGGCGTCGTGCCGCGCTGCACGCCGGCCACTGCGCGCTTGCCGCGCCGGAGCACCAGCCACCCGCCGGGCAGCCACGCGTCATCCCCCGGCGCGGCGTCGGCGTCGGTCACCCGTTCGTTGTTCAGGTAGGCGCCGCCCTCCTTCACCGTCCGTCGGGCCTCGGAGAGGCTGCCCACGAGCCCGGTGAGCTGGAGCAGCTGGGCGACGGTGGGCGTGTCGCCGTCCACGGTGACGCTGCCGGCCTCCCGCAGGGCCGCACCGAGGGCCTGCTCGCCGAGGGCGGTGAGGTCCTCCCGGCCGAAGAGCGCGCGCCCGGCGGCCTCCGCCTGGCGCAGCTCGTCCGGCCCGTGCACGAGCAGGGTCAGCTCCTCGGCCAGTGCCCGCTGCGCCGTCCGCGCCGCCGGGCGTTCCACGCTCTCGGCGACCAGGGCGTCGACCTCCTCGGCCGGGCGCTCGGAGTACAGCGGCAACCAGGCGCGGACGTCGGCGTCCTCGGCGTTGAGCCAGAACTGGAAGAAGGCGTAGGGCGAGGTGAGTGCCGGGTCGAGCCAGACGGCACCACCCTCGGACTTGCCGAACTTGGTGCCGTCGGACCTCGTCACCAGCGGGGTCGACAGGGCGTGCACGCGGGCGCCCTCGGTGCGGCGCACGAGGTCGATGCCCGCGGTGAGATTGCCCCACTGGTCGGAGCCACCGGTCTGCAGCGTCACCCCGTGCCGGCGGTGCAGCTCGCGGTAGTCGTTGGCCTGCAGGATCTGGTAGCTGAACTCGGTGTAGCTGATCCCGGCCTCGGAGTTGAGCCGGGCCGACACCGCCTCCTTGGCCAGCATCTGGCTGACCCGGAAGTGCTTGCCCAGGTCGCGCAGGAAGTCGATCGCGGAGACGGGCGCGGTCCACTCCAGGTTGTCGACGTAGATGGGGCCCTTGAGTCCCTCGGTCTCCGCAGGGACCTCGAGGAAGGGCGCCACCTGCTCGCGGATGCGGTCCACCCACGCGGCCACCGTGCCGCGGTCGTTGAGCTGGCGCTCGGCCGAGGGCCGCGGGTCACCGATGAGCCCGGTGGCCCCGCCGACGAGGACGACGGGCTGGTGCCCGGCACGCTGCAGCGCCCGCAGCACCATGAACTGGAGCAGGTGGCCGACGTGCAGGCTGGGCGCGGTCGGGTCGAAGCCCGCGTAGTAGGCGACCGGCCCCTCGGCCAGGTGCGCACGCAGCCCGTCCTCGTCGGTGCTCTGGGCGATCAGCCCACGGCGGTGCAGCTCGTCGATCACGTCGATCACGGCACCATCCTCGCTGGCGTCCTCGCGGTCCGTCCGCCCGGGCGGCCCGACGTCACGCGCGCGGTCCCGGGCCGCCGTCTCGCCCGGCCGCGCGGCGGCGGGGACGAGCACCCGGGCGGAACACGCTCACCGACTCCGCGCCGGTCTCCCAGAAGCGCCACGGCAGGTCCGTGGCCAGGCTGATGCCGACCCGCGGGCCCGCCGACACCTCCGCCGGCGGGTCGCCGCGGTGCAGCCGGACCGAGCTGTCCGGGGAGAGCAGGTCGGCGTCCTTGTCGTCGGGACCGATCGCCAGGGCCTGGGTCAGCCGGGCCGGCCCGCGGGCGAGGTCGCGCCCGGACCGGGCCGCCGGCCGGCGGCTGCGGGCCAGCTCCTCCCCCACCACGACCTCCCCGGCGCGCAGCAGCACCGCCGAGCCGTGCCCCTCGGGGCCCACGACGACGTTGGCGCACCAGTGCACGCCGTAGCTGAAGTAGACGTAGAGGCGCCCGGGCGGGCCGAACATGATCGCCGCGCGGGGCGTGGGCCCGCGGTGCGAGTGGGCCGCCGGGTCGGTGCCGTCGCCGGCGTAGGCCTCGACCTCGGTGAGCCGCAGCGCCACCCGGCCCACCGGGCGGTCGGTGACCAGCCAGCAGCCGAGCAGGGTGGGGGCCACGACGTCGGGCGGCCCGAGCAGCTCCTCGGCGGTGAGGAGCGGCCCGGGCGACGGCGAGCTCAGAGGGCGGCCGCCACGGGCGAGGACGACGCCCACTCGGTGTGCTGCCGCGCCTGCTCCGCCAGCGACGTCAGCTGCTCGGCGACCCGCTCGGGCGCCGTCCCGCCGCGGGTGTTGCGCGCGGCCAGGGCGCCGCGCACCGACAGCACCGATCGGACGTCGGGGGTCAGCCGCTCGTCGATGCCGGCCAGCTGGTCGTCGTCCAGCTCGTCGAGCTCGAGCCCGGCCCCCTCGCAGAACGCCACCATCTCGCCGCTGATCTCGTGTGCCGACCGGAACGGCACGCCCTGCCGGACCAACCACTCGGCGACGTCGGTGGCCAGGGCGAAGCCCTGCGGCGCCGCGGCCTCGAGCACGTCGGGGCGCAGCGTCAGCGTGGCGACCATCCCGGTGACCGCCGGCAGCAGGAGCAGCAGCTGCGACATCGAGTCGAAGACAGGCTCCTTGTCCTCCTGCAGGTCCCGGTCGTAGGCCAGCGGCAGGCCCTTGAGCATGGTCAGCAGCCCGGTCAGGTTGCCGACGAAGCGGCCGGACTTGCCGCGGGCCAGCTCGGCGATGTCGGGGTTCTTCTTCTGCGGCATGATCGACGACCCGGTCGCCCAGGCGTCGTCCAGCCGGGCCCAGCCGAACTCGGTCGACGTCCAGAGCACGACCTCCTCCCCCAGCCGGGAGAGGTGGACGCCGATCAGCGCCGCGGCGAAGCAGAACTCGGCGGCGAAGTCACGGTCGCTGACGCCGTCGATCGAGTTGTCCGAGGCGCGGTCGAAGCCGAGCTCCGCGGCGACGGCGTCCGGGTCCAGCGGCAGCGACGAGCCGGCCAGCGCGCCGGAGCCGTAGGGGCTGACGGCGGTCCGCCGGTCCCAGTCGCGCAGCCGGTCGACGTCGCGGGAGAGCGCGTGCGCGTGGGCCAGCAGCTGGTGGGCGATGAGCACCGGCTGGGCGTGCTGCAGGTGGGTCATGCCGGGCGCGGCGACGTCGGCGTACCGCTCGGCCAGCCCGACCAGCGCGTACTCCAGCGACGCCAGCTCGCCGACGAGGGTGCGGACGTGGTGGCGCAGGTAGAGCCGCAGGTCGGTGGCGATCTGGTCGTTGCGGCTGCGGCCGGCGCGCAGCTTGCCGCCCAGCGCACCGAGCTTCTCCGACAGTCCCCGCTCGAGTGCCTCGTGGACGTCCTCGTCGGACTCGACCGGGCCGAAGGTGCCCGCCGCCACCTCGGCGGAGAGCTCGGTGAGCGCCCCGACCATCCGGGCCAGCTCGTCGTCGGTCAGGAGTCCGGCCCGGTGCAGCACACGCGCGTGCGCCCGCGAGCCGGCCAGGTCGAACACGGCGAGCTGCCAGTCGAAGTGGGTCGACTTGCTCAGCGCGGCCATCGCCGGAGAGGGGCCGCCGCCGAAGCGGCCGCCCCACAGCCGGGTGTCCGAGGGTGCCGAGGTCACGGTTCAGCTCTCTCCCAGGTCTGAGTGCAGTTCGGGGTACACGGCCGGTGAACGCTCCGCGAGCGCGGTCAGGCGGGCGGCGAGGGCCGGGCCGCCGTCGGGCTCGCGGGAGACGACCAGGAGAGTGTCGTCCCCGGCGATCGTGCCCAGGACGTCGGGGAGGCCGACCTTGTCCAGGGCGGAGGCCAGGAACTGCGCGGCCCCCGGGGGCGTGCGCAGGACGGCCAGGTTGGCGCTGCCCTCGGCGCTGGTCAGCAGGTCGGCCAGCAGCCGGATCAGCCGGGCCGGTGCGGCCTGCGCCGGGCGCAGCGGGGCGTTCTCCGGCGGCAGCACGTAGGACGCCGGAGCGCCGTCCGAGCCGCGCATCTTGACCGCACCCAGCTCCTCGAGGTCCCGCGACAGCGTCGCCTGGGTGACCTCGATGCCCGACTCGGCCAGCAGCGCCGCCAGCTGGCTCTGCGAGGTCACCGGCTGGGCCTCGATCAGCCGCCGGATGCGGGCCTGGCGGGCGGAGCGGGTCGGCGCGCCGGTCATCGGGACAGCAGCCAGGCCAGCAGCGCCTTCTGGGCGTGCAGCCGGTTCTCCGCCTCGTCCCAGACCGCGCTCTGCGGCCCGTCGATCACGCCCGCCGAGATCTCCTTGCCGCGGTAGGCCGGCAGGCAGTGCAGCACGACGGCGTCATCCGCGGCCCGGGCCAGCGCGGCGTCGTCCACCGCGTAGGGCAGGAACGGGGCGATCCGCGCCTCGTACTCCCCCTCCTGGCCCATCGAGACCCAGGTGTCGGTGGCCAGCACGTCGGCGCCGTCGGCGGCGGCCGCGGCGTCGGTGGTCCACCGCACCGAGCCGCCGGTCTCCGCCGCGATCTCCGCCGCCCGCTTCAGGATGCCGGGATCGGGCTGGAAGGACTCCGGCGAGCCGATCCGCACGTGCATGCCCGCCGTGGCGCCCCCGAGCAGGTAGGAGTGCGCCATGTTGTTCGCGCCGTCGCCGAGGTAGGTGAAGGTCAGCCCGGCCAGCCGGCCGCGGCGCTCGAGCACCGTCTGCAGGTCGGCCAGGATCTGGCACGGGTGGAACTCGTCGGTCAGCGCGTTGACCACCGGCACCCGGCTGACCGCGGCCATCGCCTCGATCCGCTCCTGGCCGAAGGTCCGCCAGACGATCGCGGCGGCCTGCCGGTCGAGCACGCGGGTGGTGTCCTCGATCGGCTCGCCGCGACCGAGCTGGCTGGACGCCGCGTCGATCACCAGCGGGTAGCCGCCGAGCTCGGCGATGCCGATCGAGAAGGACACCCGTGTGCGGGTGGACGGCTTGTCGAAGAGCACCGCGACCGCCCGGGGCACACCGTTCGGCGCGGCCAGGGGGGTCGGCGCCTGCGGGGTGTGCCGGGTCCGCTTGAGATCGGCGGCCAGCGCCAGCACCTCGGCCTGCTCGGCCGGGGTGAGGTCGTCGTCGCGGAGGAGGTGCCGGGTCACTGGCCGGCCGTCGCAGCCTCGACGGCCGCCGGCAGGGCGGCGACGAAGGCGTCGACCTGGGCGTCGGTCAGCACCAGGGACGGCGCCAGCCGCAGCACGTCGGGGGCGACGGCGTTGGTGAGGAAGCCGGCCTCCCGCAGCTGCGCCTCCAGGGCACCGGCCACCGGCGCGGTGAGGACGACGCCCAGCAGCGCGCCCTTCCCCCGCACGCCGCTGATCCCCGGGGCGCCCAGACCCTCGATGCCGGCGGTGAACCGGTGCTCGAGCTCCTTGGCCCGCTCCAGCAGCCCCTCGTCGCGGATCGTGTCCAGGACGGCGAGGGCGGCCGCGGCGGCGATCGGGTTGCCGCCGAAGGTCGACCCGTGCGAGCCCGCCGTCATGAGGTCGGCGGCCGCGCCGAAGGCCAGGGTGGCGCCGATCGGCAGCCCGCCGCCGAGCGCCTTGGCCACCGTGATCAGGTCGGGCTGCAGGCCGTCGGCCTGGTGGGCGAACCAGTGCCCGGTGCGGCCGGTGCCGGTCTGCACCTCGTCGACGGCGAACAGCGCCCCGGCCGCCGAGGCGGTCTGCGCGGCGTCGGCCAGGTAGCCGGCGGGCGCGGGCAGCACGCCGCCCTCGCCGAGCATCGGCTCGAGCAGCACCATCGCCGTCTGCTCGGAGACCGTGCCGGCCAGCTCGCCGGCGTCCCCGTAGGCCACGAACCGGACCCCGCCGGGCAGCGGGGCGAAGGCGTCGGCCTTCCCCGGCTGACCGGTGAGCGCGAGCGCCCCCATGGTCCGGCCGTGGAACGAGCCCACCGCGGTGACCACCTCAGGCCGCCCGGTCAGCCGGCTGATCTTGAAGGCCGCCTCGTTGGCCTCGGCCCCGGAGTTGCAGAAGAACACCCGCCCGGGCCGGCCGGCGAGCTCGAGCAGCCGCTCGGCGAGCAGCACGCCGGGCTCGTGCATCGCCAGGTTGGAGACGTGCCCGAGGGTCTGCGCCTGCCGGGTGATCGCCTCGACCACCTTGGGGTGGGCGTGGCCGAGGATCGTGGTGGCGATCCCGCCGAGCAGGTCGGTGTACTCACGGCCGTCGACGTCCCAGACGGTCGCCCCCGCACCGCGGGCCAGCGCCACCGGCGGGGTCTTGTAGTTGCTCATCATGACGGCCGACCAGCGGGTGGCCAGCTCCTCCGTGCGGGTCATGCCGGCTCCTTCCCGTTCTCGGCCGGGACGACCATCGTCCCGGTGCCCTCGGTGGTGAACATCTCCAGCAGCAGGGCGTGCGGCGAGCGGCCGTCGACGACGGTCGCCCGGTTCACCCCGCCGTTGACCGCCCGCAGGCAGGCGGCCATCTTCGGCAGCATCCCCGCGTCCAGCGTCGGCAGGATCTCGGCCAGCTCGGCGGCGTCGATCTGCTGCACCAGCGAGTCGCGGTCGGGCCAGTCGGCGAAGAGGCCCTCGACGTCGGTGAGGACGACGAGCTTCACCGCTCCCAGCGCGACGGCCAGTGCCGCCGCCGCGGTGTCGGCGTTGACGTTGTGCACCACGCCGTCGGCGTCCGGCGCGACGGTGGCGACCACCGGGATGTGCCCGGAGGCCAGCAGCGCGCTGACCGGGGTCGGGTCGACGGCGACGACGTCGCCGACCAGACCGACGTCGACCGGCCGGCCGTCGACCAGGGCGTGGGTGCGGGCCGCGGTGAACAGGCCGCCGTCCTCCCCGGACAGGCCGACGGCCAGTGGGCCGTGCTGGTTGATCAGCCCGACGACCTCGGGGGTGACCTGGCCGGTCAGCACCATCCGGACGACGTCGATCGTCTCCGGCGTGGTGACCCGCAGGCCGCCGCGGAACTCGCTCTCGACGCCGAGCCGGGCGAGCATCTCGGTGATCTGCGGCCCGCCGCCGTGCACGACGACCGGGTGGATGCCGCACGTCCGCAGGAACACCATGTCCTCGGCGAAGGCCCGGCGGCACTCCTCGTCGACCATCGCGTGCCCGCCGTACTTCACGACGACGACGTTGCCGTGGAACTCCTTGAGCCACGGCAGCGCGCCGGTGAGGACGGCGACCTTCAGCCGGTCGCCCTCGGGGTCGTCGGTGCGCATGACCCGGCGGGTGCCGACCTTCCGGGGCGGCCGGAGCTCGTCGACGCGGACGTCGGGCGGCGTGGGGTCCTGGGCGTTCGGGTCGTGCGCGGTGGTCACGTGGGGTTCCGGCTCGCTCTGGCTCATGTGGAGTACGCCGAGTTCTCGTGGACGTAGGCGATGGACAGGTCGTTGGTCCAGATCGTCGCCTGTTCCGTGCCGGCCCTCAGGTCGACGTCGATGGTGATGGCGCGGCCGGAGAGGTCCACGCCCTCCCGGGGGTCGCCGATCGCGCCGCCGCGGCAGACGGTGACGCCGTTGATGGTCACGTCGACCCGGTCGGACTCGAAGGCGGCGTCGGTGGTGCCGATCGCGGCCAGCACCCGGCCCCAGTTGGGGTCGTTGCCGAACAACGCCGTCTTGAGCAGGTTGTTGCGGGCGCAGGCCCGGCCGGCGGTCAGCGCGTCCTCGACGGTGGCGGCGTTGCGGACGGTGATCGCGATGTCCTTCGTCGAGCCCTCGGCGTCGGCCAGCAACTGCATGGCCAGGTCGGTGGCCGCCGCGGTGAGCGCCTCGGTGATCTCCTCGGCGCTCGGCGACACCCCACTGGCCCCGGACGCCATGACGATGACCGTGTCGTTGGTGGACAGGCAGCCGTCGGAGTCGACCCGCTCGAAGCTGACGCCGGTCGCCTCCTTGAGCGCCGTCTGCAGGGTGCCCGCGTCGACCACCGCGTCCGTGGTGAGGACGACGAGCATCGTGGCCAGGCTCGGCGCGAGCATGCCCGCACCCTTCGCCATGCCCCCGACGGTCCAGCCGTCGCGGGCCTGCACGGTCGTCTTGGGAACGCTGTCGGTGGTCATGATCGCCAGCGCGGCGTCCTGGCCACCGTCCTCGGCCAGCGCCCCGGCCGCGGCGGTGACCCCGGCGGTCAGCTTCTCCATCGGCAGCCGGACGCCGATCAGCCCGGTGGAGGCGACCGCGACGTCGATCGCGCCGATGCCGAGCTCGGCGGCGACGTGCTCGGCGGTGGCGTGGGTGTCCTGGAAGCCCTCGGGCCCGGTGCAGGCGTTGGCCCCGCCGGAGTTGAGCACGACCGCCCTGACCCGGCCGCCGCCGAGGACCTGCCGGCTCCACAGCACCGGAGCGGCCGGGAAGCGGTTGGTGGTGAAGACGGCCGCGGCGACGTCGTCCGGACCGTCGTTGACGACCAGCGCGACGTCGTTCGCGCCGGTGCTCTTGAGACCGGCGGCGACGCCCGCGGCCCGGAAGCCCTTCGGGGCGGTGGTGCTCACGGCGCGACCCCCACCACGGGCAGGCCGGTGGTCTCGGGCAGGCCGAGGGCGAGGTTGGCGCACTGGACCGCCGCTCCCCCGGTGCCCTTGGTGAGGTTGTCGACGGCCGCGATGACGACCAGCCGGCCGGCGTCCGGGTCGACCGCGACCTGCAGGGCGACGGTGTTCGCGCCGAGGACCTGGGCCGTCGTCGGCCATTGCCCCTCGGGGAGCAGGTGCACGAACGGCTCGTCGGCGTAGGCCTTCTCGAAGGCGGCCCGCGCGGCGGCGCCGTCCGTCCCGGAGGTCAGCGGCGCAGAGCAGGTGGCGAGGATGCCCCGGCTCATCGGCACCAGCGTCGGGGTGAAGCTGACGGTCACCGGTGCCCCGGCGGCCCGGGAGAGGTTCTGCACCATCTCGGGCGTGTGCCGGTGGACCCCGCCCACGCCGTAGGCGCTGACCGAGCCCATCACCTCGCTGCCCAGCAGGTGCGGCTTCGCGGACTTCCCCGCGCCGGAGGTGCCGCTGGCCGCTACCACGACGACGTCGGGCTCGACCAGCCCGGCGGCCAGCGCCGGCGCGAGGGCCAGCGTGACCGAGGTCGGGTAGCAGCCCGGGACGGCGATCCGCCGGGCACCGGCCAGCTGTTCGCGCTGGCCGGGCAGCTCGGGCAGGCCGTACGGCCAGGAGCCGGCGTGCTCGCCGCCGTACCACCGGGCCCAGGCCGCGGGGTCGTTGAGCCGGTGGTCGGCGCCGCAGTCGATGACCAGGGTGTCGGCCGGGAGCTGCGCGGCGATCGCGGCGCTCTCCCCGTGCGGCAGGGCCAGGACGACGACGTCGTAGCCGGCCAGGTCGGCCGCGCCGCTCGCCTTGACCTCCATGTCGGCGAAGGGCAGCAGGTGCGGCTGCAGCTCACCCAGGCGTCGGCCGGCGCTCGAGTTGGCGTGCACCCCGGCCAGCCGGAGGCTCGGGTGCCCGGCCAGCAGCCGGCACACCTCACCCCCCGCGTACCCGGTGGCGCCGGTGACCCCGACCGTCCACGTCTGCCCTGCCGTCATGCTGCATGACCATACACGACCATGCATGATTGTTCAGCCGGGTTCCCCACCCCCGGCGCTTTCCGCGGAAACCGCCGCCGCCACCCCGACGATTTCCGCGGAAGCCGACCGGACACCCGGGGTCGCGGAGCGCTCAGCGGCGGAAGGTGTCTCCGTCGCCCCACGGCGAGAGGCGGAGGCGGCGGGCGTCCGCGTCGAGCGTGCGCACGCCCGCGAGGGCCTCGAGGTCGTCAGCGACCGTGTGGATGAACCGTCCCGACCACTGGTCGAGGCGCCCCTCGGCGATCGCGACGACCCAGCTCACCACCAGTTCGGGGTCGGTCCAGTCCGTCCTGCCCGCCCACATCGGCATGGAACGGGTCATGTCGGTGTCCACGACCCCCGGCGCGAGATCGAAGACCGTGACACCCGTACCGGTCAGTGATTCTGCCAGCGCCTCGGTGATCCGCATGAGGCCGCTCTTCGCCACCGAGTACGCCGAGTAGACCGGCTTGGCGCGCAGCCCCGTACCGCTGGCGAGGTTCACCACCCGTCCCCCGCCGCGCGTGACCATGCCGGGGACAACCGCCCGGCAGGTCAGAAAGGCCCCGCGGATGTGGCTCTCGACGACCCGCCACCACTGCTCGGGGTCGGCCTCCCACAACGGCACCTCGGACGCGTCGATCAGGCCGGCGTTGTTGACCAGCAGGTCGACCCGGCCGAACGCCGCGGTGGCCTGCGCGACGGCGGCCTCCACCGCAGCCCGTTCGGTGACATCGGCGGCCAGGGCGAGGGTGCGCGCGCCGGTGGCCGCGGCGACGTCGTCCATCGCCGCGGCCAGCCGGTCGGCGCCGCGGGCCACCCCGACGACCATCGCGCCGCGGGCGGCCAGGCCGTGCACCAGGTGCCGGCCGATGCCGGTCGACGCGCCCGTGACGAGCGCGACGGTGCCGGACAGCTCAGCCACGGAGCTCGGCACCCGCCCGCTCGGCGGCCGCGGCGACCGCCGCGTCGCGGACCGCGGTCGCCTCCTCGCTGGTGAGTGTGCGGTCCGGTGCCCGCAGGGTCAGCGCGTAGGCCAGCGAGCGGAACCCGGCCGGCACCGGCGGCCCGGTGTAGACGTCGAACAGCCGCAGCGACTCCAGCAGCTCGCCCGCGCCCGCCCGGAGCGCGGCATCCACCTCGGCGGCCGGCACCTCGTCGCGGACCACGAGCGCGAGGTCCAGCAGCACCGGCGGGAAGGTGGAGACGGCCGGGCCGACCGGCACCGACGGGGCCGGCAGCGCGTCGAGGTCCAGCTCCATCACCGAGGTGCGGGCCGGCAGGTCCAGCGCGGTGCACACCCGCGGGTGCAGCTCACCGGCGTGACCGACGACCCGGTCACCCGCCAGCAGCTCGGCGCAGCGCCCGGGGTGCCAGGGCGCCCGCTCGCCCGCCCGGACGGTCAGCTCGACACCGGCGGCTGCGGCGACCTGGCGGGCGGCCTGCACCGCGTCGGCCCAGACCGCGGGACGGCCCGGCCCCCACCAGCCCCGCGGCTCCCGGTTGCCGGCCAGCGCCACGGCGACGTGCCAGGGCTGCTCCGGCACGGCGCCGAGCAGCGCGGCCAGCGTCTCGTCGTCCGGGCGCCGGTCGACGCCGGGCAGCGGGGCGGGACTCCGTTCGGCACCGGGGAAGACCGACCCGTGCTCGAAGAGCGCGAGGTCGCGCCGGCCGCGGGAGAGGTTGCGGGCCAGGGAGGCCAGCAGGCCGGGCAGCAGCGTGGTGCGCAGCGCCGGCTCCTCCTCCGACAGCGGGTTGCGGACGAGGACCACCGCACGCCGCGGGTCGTCGCCGGCCAGGCCGAGCGCGTCGAGGGCCTGCGTCCCGACGAAGGGGTAGGACGGCGCCTCGACGTAGCCGGCCTCGGCGAGGCTCCGGCCGATCGCCCGGCGGCGGCGCTGGTTCTCGGTGAGCCCGCGCCCGGGCGGCGTCGTCGGCAGCACCGAGGGGACGTCGTCGTAGCCGGCGAGCCGGACGACCTCCTCGACCAGGTCGGCGGGGTCGGTGAGGTCCGGTCGCCAGGACGGCGGGGTGACCGTCAGCGGGCCGCCCTCGCCGTCGACCGTGCAGCCGACCTTGGCCAGCAGCTCGACCACCTGGGCCGGCGCGTAGGGGACGCCGGCGACCCGCCCCGGCTGGGCGGCGTCCAGCGGGATGCCGGGGCGCGGGCCGCGGGTGTCGACGTCCACCGGCGTGCCGACGACGCGCGCGCCGCCGTACTCGCCGAGCAGCGCGGCCGCGCGAGCCAGCGCGACCATCGTCATCTCCGGGTCGACGCCGCGCTCGAAGCGCTTGGCCGCCTCGCTGGGCAGCCGGTGCCGGCGGGCGGTCCGGGCCACCCCGGTCGGCTCCCAGTGCGCGGCCTCGAGCAGCACGTTCCGCGTCCCGTCGCCGATCTCGGTGGACGCGCCGCCCATGACCGCGGCCAGGCCGATCGGGCCGGTGTCGTCGGTGATCAGCAGGTCGTCGGGATCCAGCCGGCGGTCGGCGCCGTCGAGGGTGGTGAGCCGCTCCCCCGTCCGGGCCCGCCGGACGACGATCGGCCCGGTCACCCGGTCCCGGTCGAAGGCGTGCATCGGCTGGCCGAGCTCGAGCATCACGTAGTTGGTGACGTCGACGGCCAGCGAGATGCTGCGGACGGCGGACTGCGCCAGCCGGCGGCGCATCCACCACGGGGTCGGCGCGGTCGGGTCCAGGCCCTCCAGCGCGATCATGGAGAAGCGGTCGCAGCGGGCGGGGTCCTCGACGGTGACCGTCCACGCCGGCTCGCCCGACCACGCCGGCGGGGTGGCCGCCCCCGGGTCGCGCCAGTCCACGCCCAGGCCGGTGCCCACCTCACGGGCGATGCCGCGCATCGACAGGCAGTAGCCGCGGTCGGGGGTGACGGCCAGCTCGATCACCACGTCGTCCAGCCCGACGACCGGGCCGGCCGGGGTGCCGGGTGCGGGGGCGTCGTCGCCCAGCACCAGGATCCCGGTGTGGTCCTCGCCGATGCCCAGCTCGCGGACCGAGCAGATCATCCCGTCCGAGAGGCGGTCGTAGGTGGTCCGCGAGGCGATCTCGAAGCCGCCGGGCAGCACCGCGCCGGGCAGCGCGACCACGACGGCGTCGCCGACGACGAAGTTGGTGGCGCCGCAGACGATCCCGCGCGGCTCGCCCTCACCGGTGTCGACCCGGCAGAACCGGATCGGCTTCTTGAACCCGGTCAGCTCCTGGATCTCCAGCACCCGGCCGACGACGAGCGGGCCGGTCACCTCCGCGGCCCGGTGGATCTCCTCCACCTCCAGCCCGAGCCGCACGAAGGCGGTGTCCAGGTCCTCGACGGTGACGCCCCCGGGGAGGTCGACGTGCTCGGCCAGCCAGCCGATGGGGACCCTCACTGCTCCACTCCGAACGCGGTCGTGAACCGGACGTCTCCCTCGACCATGTCGCGCATGTCGGGGACGCCGGAGCGGAACTGCACCGCCCGCTCGATGCCCAGGCCGAAGGCGAAGCCGCTGAACTCCTCGGGGTCGATGCCGCAGGCCACCAGCACCCGCGGGTTGACCATGCCGCAGCCGCCCCACTCGACCCAGCGCGGGCCGTCGCGGTGCTCCGGGAACCAGACGTCGAACTCCGCCGAGGGCTCGGTGAACGGGAAGTACGACGGCCGCCAGCGGGTGATCGCCTCGGCGCCGAACAGCAGCCGGGCCAGGTGGTCCAGCGTGCCCCGCAGGTGCGCCATCGTCAGCCCGCGGTCGACGGCCAGGCCCTCGACCTGGTGGAAGACCGGGGTGTGCGTCGCGTCCAGCTCGTCGGTCCGGTACACCCGGCCGGGCGCGACGACGTAGATCGGCGGCGTGCGGGAGAGCATCGTCCGGGCCTGCACCGGGCTGGTGTGCGTGCGCAGCACCAGGCCGGAGCCCTCGGGGGCGACGAAGAAGGTGTCCATCATCGTGCGCGCCGGGTGGTCGCGGCCGATGTTGAGCGCGTCGAAGTTGAGCCACTCCGCCTCGAGCTCCGGGCCGTCGGCGACCTCGTAGCCCATGCCCACGAAGATGTCGGCGATCCGGTCGGTGAGCGTGGTCAGCGGGTGCCGGGCGCCGCGGGGGATGCGGTCCCAGGGCAGGGTGACGTCGACCCGCTCCTCGGCGAGCACCCGGGCGTCGCGCTCGGCCTCCAGTTCGGCCAGGCGGGCCGCGTGGGCCTCGGTGACGGCGACCCGCGCGGCGTTGACCCGCT
Source organism: Geodermatophilus sp. CPCC 205761 (assembly GCF_051383655.1). Classification (NCBI taxonomy): domain Bacteria; kingdom Bacillati; phylum Actinomycetota; class Actinomycetes; order Geodermatophilales; family Geodermatophilaceae; genus Geodermatophilus; species Geodermatophilus sp. CPCC 205761. Next base: position 46,928 of record NZ_JALPKQ010000037.1, on the reverse strand, counting down.
TGCCGGCGTCCGACCGCGCGGCCGGCGGCAGCGCGCCCAGCTCGCGGCGAGCCAGCAGCACCGGCGCGCGGTCACCGAGGTGCGCCGGGCGGACCGCGGCCAGCGCCTCGAGGTCAGCCGCCGCGGCGAAGGCCGCCAGCGCGTCGGCGACGGCGGCGCCGAGCGCCTCGGCCGAGAGGGCGGCGACCTGTTTGGGGTCGTAGGGGTCGTTGGCGCCAGACACGGGAGGCCATTCTGCCCGCCCGGCAGCGGCGGCCGCGCCCGGGTTCCGGCCCGCGGCCGCCGGGATCCCGCCATCCACCGGCGCACGTCGGCCAACCCGCCCGGCGCCGCGGTACCGGCCGGAGCCCGGGTGCTAGACACGGAGGAGGGGCACGCGCCGGGCGTGCCGGCTCGGGGGTGGGCGTGGCGGTCCTGCTGGCGCTGGCCAGCGCGGTGGTCTACGGCATGGCCGACTTCTGCGGCGGCCTGGCCACCCGCCGGGCGACGGCGTTCGCGGTGGTGGCCCTCTCCCAGGCCGCCGGGCTGGCCGCGCTGCTGGTCCTGCTGCCCTGGCTCGGCGGCGACCCGGTCGCGGCCGACCTGCTCTGGGGCGCCGCCGCGGGCGTGGCCGGGGCGGCCGGGCTGGTGCTCTTCTACCGGGCGCTCGCCGAGGGCGTGATGAGCGTCGTCGCTCCCGTGACGGCGGTGTCGGCCGCCGCGCTCCCGGTCGTGGTCGGCCTGGGGCTCGGCGAGCGGATGGCGTGGTGGGCGGTGGTCGGCATCGGGCTGGCGCTGGTCGCCGTCGTCCTCGTGGCCGCGGAGGACGGGCTGGGCTCGCTGCGCACCGCCCGGCCGGCCAGCGTGGTGCCGGCGCTGGCCGCCGGCGCCGGGTTCGGGCTGTTCTTCGTGCTGCTCGACCGCACCCGCGAGGCCTCCGAGCTCAGCCCGCTGGTCGGCGCGCGGGTGGTGTCGGTGACGCTGGTCGTCGTCCTGGCCCTGGTGTCACGGCAGTCGTTGCGCATCCCCCGGACCGTGCTGCCGATCGTGCTGGTCGCCGGCCTCGGCGACATGGTGGCCAACGCCCTCTTCCTGCTGGCGGCCCAGCAGGGGCAGCTGGCGATCACCGGGGTGCTGGCCTCGCTCTACCCGGTGAGCACCGTCGTCCTCGCGCAGGTCGTGCTGCGGGAGCGCCTGGCCGGCACCCAGGTGGCCGGGCTGGCCGCCGCGGGCGCCGCCGTCGTGCTCATCACGCTGCCGGCCTGACCTCCCCCGTCCGGGCGAGGACGAACGGCCCGGCTCACCTCCGCGGCCGGAGCTGCCGATGTACCGGCCGTGGCGACCTCCGTTCCCTCGATCGACGACGTCCTGCGCACCGGGACGGTGCGCAGCGTCTTCCAGCCGATCGTCGAGCTCGACACCGGGCGCGTCGTGGCCTACGAGGCGCTCGCGCGCGGCCCGGAGGGGCCGCTGGAGCGACCCGACGCCCTCTTCGCCGCCGCCCGCGCCGCCGGCCGGCTCGCCGACCTGGACGCCGCCTGCCGCGGCGCCGCCCTGCGCGGCGCGGTGCAGCAGGGCCTGCGGGCCCCGATGACCCTGTTCGTCAACGTCGAGCCCGAGGTGCTCGACCGCGCCCCGCTGGCCGACCTGCTCGCCATCGCCTCGGCCGCCCCCGGTGGCCTGCGGGTCGTCCTGGAGATCACCGAGCGGGCGCTGGCCACCCGCCCGGCCGAGCTGCTGCGCACCGTCGAGCGGGTGCGCGCGGTCGGATGGGGGGTGGCGGTGGACGACGTCGGCGCGGAGGCGCTGTCGCTGGCGTTCATGCCGCTGCTGCGCCCCGACGTCGTCAAGCTCGACCTGCGGCTGGTGCAGGAGCGGCCCGGGCCGGCGATCGCCGAGATCATGAACGCGGTGAACGCGCACGCCGAGCGGACCGGTGCGGTCGTGCTCGCCGAGGGCATCGAGCACGCCGGGCACCTGCAGACGGCCCGCGCGCTGGGCGCCACGCTGGGGCAGGGGTGGCTGTTCGGCCGCCCCGGACCCGGTCCGGTGGCCGGCGCCGAGACCGCCGCGCTGACGCTGCCGTCGCAGCGTCCGGACACGCTCACCGACGACGCCGACCGCTCCCCCTTCGGGTGCCTGCCGACCGGCGCCGCGCTGCGCTCGGCCCCCAAGGCGCTGCTGATCGAGCTGTCCAAGCAGCTGGAGCGGGAGGCGCTGCGGCTGGGGCCGGCCTCGGTCGTCGCCGCGACCTTCCAGGAGGCCCGCCACTTCACGCCGTCCACCGTCGCGCGCTACCGGGACCTGGTGGAGCGCACCGGCTTCGTCTGCGCGCTGGGCGAGGGCCTGCCGGTCGAACCGCTCCCTGGCCTCCGCGGCGCCGCGCTCGCGGTCGGCGACCCGGTCCGCGGCGAGTGGGACGTCGCCGTCCTCGGCCCGCACTTCGCCGCCGCCCTGCTCGCCCGGGACCTCGGCGACGGCGGCCCCGACCACGAGCGCCGGTTCGAGTACGCGCTGACCTATGACCGCGAGACCGTCGTCCGGGCCGCGGCGGCGCTGCTCGCCCGGGTCGCGCCGCGGCCGCCGGCCCCGGTGGAGGCCGGGCTCCCCGTCCCGGCCCGGCGCAGCGCCGCCGGGCCGGCCGCCCAGGCCGGCCCGCCGGTCGCCGATCCCGTCTGGCAGCACGCGGTGGCCGCCCTCCCCAGCGGGGTCTGCGTGGTGGACCTGCGGCTGCCCGACCAGCCGCTGGTGTACGTCAACCCGGCTTTCGAACGGCTCGCCGGCCTGCCGCGCGCGGAGCTCCTGGGCCGCAACTGCCGGTTCCTGCAGGGACCGGACACCGACCCGGTCGCGGCCGCCGCGGTCCGGCACGCGGTGGCGGCCGGCGAGGAGTGCCGGGTGACGCTGCTCAACCACCGCGGTCCCGAGCGGACGCCGTGGTGGAACGAGCTGCACCTGACGCCGGTTCCCGGCCCGGACGGCGCGGTCGCGCAGTACATCGGTGTGCAGGTCGACGTCACCGCCCGGGTGGAGGCCGAGCGGGCACTGGCGCGGGAACGCGACCGGGCCCGCGTCCCCGCCTGACCCGGGCCCGGCCTCAGCGCTGGGCGAGCTGGGTCGTGTACAGGCAGATGGCCGCCGCGGCGGCCAGGTTGAGGCTCTCGGCCCGTCCGCGCATCGGGATGCGCACCCGCGCGTCGGCCAGTCCGGCCAGCCCGGCCGGCACGCCGCGGGCCTCGTTGCCGAACAGCCACACCACCGGCCCGGCCAGCCGGCCGTCGGCGGCCACCTCGTCGAGAGCGGCCGCACCCCCGCCGTCGGCGGCCAGGACCGTGGCGCCGGCGGCCTGCAGCCGCGGCAGCAGGTCCGGCAGCGGCGCCCCGCGGACGACGTCGACGTGGAAGAGGCTGCCCGCGCTGGAGCGCACCGCCTTCCCGCCGTAGGGGTCTGCCGAGCCGGCGCCGAAGACGACCGCCCCGGCGCCGCAGGCGTCGGCGGTGCGGAGCACGGTGCCGGCGTTGCCCGGGTCGGCGAGCTCGGCCAGCGCCACCGCCAGCCGCGGCGGCGCCGTCACCAGGGCGTCGGCGGGCACGTCGCGCAGCGCGCAGACCGCGACCAGGCCCTGCGGGGTCACCGTCTCCGAGAGGGAGGCGGCCGCCTTCTCGGTGACCGGCCGCACCGGCACGGGAGTGGCGGCCAGCAGATCGGCGTGCGCGGCGGCGGCGGCCTCGGTGGCGAACACCTCCCGGACCCCGGTGGGGTCGGCCAGCGCCTCGGCGACGGCCTGCCGGCCCTCGGCGAGGAAGAGGCCTGCGGCGTCGCGGCCGCTGCGCCTGGTCAGCTTGCGCGCGGCCACGATCCGCGCCGACCGCTCGGTGAGCGGCTCGCTCATCGCCGTCCCTCTCCAGACGCCGACGCCGCCGGTGCCGGTCCACGCGGGACCGGCACCGGCGGCGTCGGGGTGGTGCGGTGCCTGCTCAGGCGGCCTGGCCGCCGGCCGGGGCGGCGGCGACCGCGGCGCGCGCGGTCTCCACCAGGGCGGCGAAGGCGGCCGGCTCGTTGACGGCCAGCTCGGCCAGCACGCGGCGGTCGAGCTCGATGCCGGCCAGCTTGAGGCCCTGCATGAACCGGTTGTAGGTCATGTCGTTCTGGCGCGCCGCGGCGTTGATGCGGGTGATCCACAGCTTGCGGAAGTCACCCTTGCGCACCTTGCGGTCGCGGTACTGGTAGGTGGCCGAGTGGAGGATCTGCTCCTTGGCCTTGCGGTAGAGCCGGGACCGCTGGCCCCGGTAGCCACTGGCGGCCTCGAGGGTCGTCCGGCGCTTCTTCTGGGCGTTGACCGCCCGCTTCACGCGTGCCACGTGAGTGCTCCTGTCTTCTCGTTAGGGGGGCGCTCAGAGGCCCAGCAGCTTCTTGATGTTCCTGGTGTCGGCCGGCGAGATGAGCTGGTCGGAGTCCAGCCGGCGCTTGCGACGCGAGGACTTGTGCTCGAACTTGTGCTGGTTGTTGGCCTGCTCACGCATGAGCTTCCCGGTGCCCGTGACGCGGATCCGCTTCACGGTGCCCTTGTGGGTCTTCTGCTTCGGCATGTCCTCGGTCCTCGCTCGTGTGTGTCGGCGCCGCGCGGCAGCGCTCAGCTGCCGCGACGGCGCCGGCCGTCTCGGTGGTGCGGTCCTGCGGTGGCGCCCGGTTCAGGCCTGCGGGGCCTGCTCCTCGGCTGCCTGCTTCTCCGCCTTCGCCGTGCGGCGCGCGGTGTCGGTGGCCGCCTGGTTCCGGTGCGGGGCGATCACCATGACCATGTTGCGGCCGTCCTGCTTGGGGTTGGACTCGACGACGCCGAGCTCGGCGACGTCGGCGGCCAGCCGCTGCAGCAGCCGGTAGCCCATCTCCGGACGGGACTGCTCCCGGCCGCGGAACATCACGGTGATCTTGACCTTGTCGCCGCTCCGCAGGAAGCGCTCGACGTGGCCCTTCTTGGTCTCGTAGTCGTGCGGGTCGATCTTCAGGCGCAGCCGCATCTCCTTGATGACGGTGAGCGCCTGGTTCCGCCGGGCCTCGCGGGCCTTCTGGGCGGACTCGTACTTGAACTTCCCGTAGTCCATGAGCTTCGCAACCGGCGGCCGGGCCATGGGCGCGACCTCGACGAGGTCGAGTTCGGAGTCCTGGGCCAGGCGCAGCGCCTCGCCGATCGGCACGATGCCGACCTGCTCGCCCTCCGGGCCGACCAGGCGGACCTCGGGGACGCGGATACGGTCGTTGATGCGGGGCTCGGTGATGGCCTCTCCTCTGCTGTTGCACGGGAGGAGCTGCACCCGACCGGATTCCGGAGAGAACGAAGGCCCCGTGAGCGTCTGCTCACGGGGCCCACTCGCCGGGGTGCGCGAGCCGTCGGGCTCGCGCGCGCCGCGGCAGACCAGCCGGTCTGCCGCGATCCGGGAACCTGGGCGTCTTGACGACGCCAGGTGGGAGCGGGCTCCTCTTGGTCAGCGGCCCGGGGCGGGGCCGCTGGGTGGTTCGCGCGCCTCGGTGTAGCGGGGAGGCACGCCCATGCTACAGCGATGCGGCGGGCCGGGTCATTCCCAGGGGTCGTGCAGCAGCGGCGGCGGGGCCGGCTGCACGGCGAGGGCGGCCGCGTGCAGGGCCCGCAGCCCCTCGACCGCGACCGCCGCACGCTCGCCGTCGGCCGCCTGGATCGCCAGCACGGCGAACTCGTCGTCGTTGGTGAGCCGCAGCGTCGCCCACCGGAACCGCTCGTCGAAGCGGACCGCGCGGACCGCGGTCCAGGGCAGGGTGCGCTCCCCCAGGACGTTGCGCACGCGGATGCCGTCGGCGTCTGCGTCGACCCGGGGCCGGCCCAGGGCGAGCAGGCCCGCGCCCAGGACCACGCCGAGGCCGACCACCGCCCACCGGTCGGCGGTCGTGTAGAAGACGACGCCGGAGTCCGACGCCGGCAGCGTCAGCCCGACGTAGGCCAGGACGGCGACGACGACGGCGGCCGCGACGGCGCAGGCCAGCCGCCAGCGACGCGGGACGGCGGAGACGGCGGGCGGGGCGGGCGACGGCACGCGCCCATGGTCCCAGGCCGCGCCCGCCGGGCGGGCTGGCAGAGTGCCTCGACGTGGAGGTCACCGGCACCGCGCAGCACCAGGCCTGGCAGGACCGGACGTTGCCGCCGGTCGAGGAGGTCGGCCCGGGGCTGTGGTCGATCCCCGTCCCCATCCCGGACAACCCGCTCCGCTACGTCACCAGCTACGTCTTCGCCCTGGCCGGCGGCGGGCTCGGGATGCTCGACACCGGCTGGGACAGCGAGGAGGGCTGGACGGCGCTGTGCGCCGGGCTGGCCGCCATCGGCGGCGCGGTCACCGACGTCCGGGGCGTGCTGGTCAGCCACATGCACTTCGACCACATCGGCCAGGCCGCGCGGGTGCGGGCGGCCTCCGGCGCCTGGGTCGCGCTGCACCCCGCCGACGCCGCGGCCGTGGAGCACCTGACCCAGGGCGACGCCGCGGAGCTCGTGGCCAACGAGGTGGCGTTCCTGGTGTCCCTCGGCGCCGATCGGGAGGAGGCGCGGTCCGACGTCGGCACGCCCGAGGCCATGTCGAGGTACTCCACCGCCGCGCGCCCCGACCGGCTGCTGGAGGACGGCGACCTGGCCGACCTGCCGGGGTGGTCGCTGCGCGCGGTCCACACACCGGGGCACACACCCGGTCACCTCTGCTTCGCCGAGGAGCGCACCGGGCTGTTCTTCTCCGGCGACCACGTGCTGCCCCGGATCAGCCCCAACGTGTCCTCGACGTCGGGCGGCCTGGCCGACCCGCTGCGGGACTACCTGCGCTCGCTGGAGGCCGTCGGGGAACGGGAGGTCGCCGAGGTGCTGCCCGCGCACGAGTGGCGCTTCCGCGGGCTGGCCGACCGGACCCTCCAGCTGCGCGAGCACCACGAGCACCGGCTGGCCGAGCTGCTGGCCGCCGTCCGGGACCACCCGCACAGCACGCCGTGGCAGCTGGCCGGCCTCCTCACCTGGTCGCGGCCGTGGGACCAGTACGCCCGGCGGATGCGGATCTTCGCGGTCACCGAGACCGACGCCCACCTGCGGCTGCTGGCCAGCCGGGGCCTCGTCGTCGGGTCCGGCGGTGCGGTGCCGACGTGGACCGCGTCGGCCCGCTGAGCGCCGTCCCGGCGATCGCCGCGCGGGTGCGGGCCGCCGGCCCCCGGCTCGGGCGGACCCGGCTGGTCTGCGTGGACGGGCCGGCCGGGTCGGGCAAGACCACGCTGGCCGGCCGGCTGGCGGCCGAGCTCGGCGGCACCGTCGTCCACATGGACGACCTGTACGCCGACTGGTCGCTCACCGGCGCCTTCGCCCGCCTCGCCGCGGGCGTGCTGCGCCCGCTGGCCGGGGACTCCCCCGGCGCCTACCACCGCTACGACTGGGCCGCCGGCCGCTTCGAGGCCGAGCCGACGACCGTCCCGCCCGGCGGGGTGCTCGTCGTCGAGGGCTGCGGCAGCTGCCCGCGCGCGGTCGACCCGTGGGCGGTGCTGCGGATCTGGGTGGAGGCGCCGGCCGACGTGCGGCTGGCCCGCGGCCTGGCCCGGGACGGCGCCGCGTTCGCGCCGGAGTGGCGAAGCTGGCAGGGCACCGAGGCGACCGCGTTCGCCGCGGAGTGCACCCGGGAACGTGCCGACATCCGCCTCGACGGCACCGCCGGACCGGGCTGAACGGCCCCCACGCGCCGCCGTACCTGGGACGACACATGCCCGCAACGAGGACGACGCACCATGGGGGGCGCCGGCCGGCACGCGGACCGGCCGTGCAGACGTACGACCAGGGGGATGCCCGTGAGTGAGACCGCGCCCGAGGCCGACGGCGAGCTGTTGCCGCTGGCCGGCTACACCGTCGCGGTCACTGCTGCCCGCCGTCGCGAGGAGCTCGGCGCGCTGCTGGCCCGCCGTGGCGCCCGGGTGGTGTACGCACCGGCGATCCGGATCGTCCCGCTCGCCGACGACACCGAGCTGGTGGCCGCGACCCGCCAGGTCCTCGAGCGGCCGGTCGACCTCGTCGTCGCCACCACCGGCGTCGGGTTCCGCGGCTGGCTGGAGGCCGCCGACGCCTGGGACCTCCCCCTCGTCGCGCACCTGACCGGCACCCGGGTGCTGGCCCGTGGTCCCAAGGCCCGCGGGGCGATCCGCGGCGGCGGGCTGATCGACGCCTGGTCGCCGGCGTCCGAGTCGTCGGCGGAGGTGCTCGAGCACCTGCTGTCGGGCGCGGAGGGTCCGCTGGCCGGTCGGCGGATCGCCGTCCAGCTGCACGGCGACCCGCTGCCGGAGTTCGTCGACGCGCTGCGGGCCGCGGGCGCGGACGTGCTGACCGTGCCGGTCTACCGCTGGGTGCTGCCCGAGGACGTCGGCCCGGTGCGCCGGCTGGTGGGCGCGATCGTCGCCGGCGGGATCGACGCGGTGACCTTCACCAGCGCGCCGGCCGCGGCCAGCCTGCTGACCGTCGCCGAGGAGCTGGGGCAGCGGGAGGACCTGGTGGCCGCGCTGAGCGGCGGCGTCCTCGCGGTGGCGGTGGGTCCGGTGACCGCCGGGCCGCTGGAGTCGGTGGGGATCCCGTCGGTGCAGCCGGAGCGCTCGCGGCTGGGCGCGCTGGCGCGGGAGGTGGTCGCCCGGCTGCCGGAGCGCGACCCGGTCCTGCGGGTCGGGGAGCACGACGTCCAGGTGCGCGGCCACGCGGTGGTCGTGGACGGCCGGCTGGTGGAGCTCGCGCCCGGTCCGATGGCGGTGCTGCGGGCGCTGGCCGCGCGGCCGGGTGCGGTGGTGTCCCGCCCGGAGCTGGTGCGGGGGCTGCCCGGCGGCGGCGACGGGCACGCGGTGGAGATGGCCGTGACCCGGCTGCGTGCCGCGCTGTGTGCGCCGCTGGTCGAGACCGTCGTGAAGCGCGGCTACCGGCTCAAGCTCTGAGCCCGCTGCCGCGCCCGCGCTCCCCCGTTGATCATGGGGTTGTTGCCGGCGACACGCGAGGACACGCCGCGCGGGCCGGCAACAACCCCATGATCACGGCGGCTCAGACGCCGGCCATCGGGGCCCGCGGGCGCAGGTAGACCACCCAGGTGACGACCAGGCACGCGACGTAGAAGGCGATGAACACCAGGTAGGCGGAGTCGCCGGTGCCGGTGGTCAGGAACGACTGGCGGAAGGCCAGGTTGACCAGCACGCCGCCGAAGGCACCGACCGCGCCGGCGATCCCGATCAGCGCACCCGACATCCGCAGCGCGTGCCGGTCGGCGGCCGCGCCGTCCCCGCCGTCGGCCACCTGCTGCTGCGCCTGGGTCCGGAAGATCGCCGGGATCATCTTGTAGGTCGAGCCGTTGCCGATGCCGCTGAGCACGAACAGCGTGACGAAGCCGACGACGAACAGCGGCAGCGACTCCAGCTGGCTCGCCGTCCACACGGTCGCGGCGCCGAGGGCCATGGCGACGAAGTTCCAGAAGGTGATGCGGGCGCCGCCGAAGCGGTCGGCCAGCGAGCCGCCGAGCGGGCGGATCAGCGAGCCCAGCAGCGGGCCCAGCCAGGTGAGGGCGGCCGCGGCCAGCGGGGTGGCGAAGTCGGCGGTGAACTGGTTCTGCAGCACCTGGCCGAAGGCGAACCCGAAACCGATGAACGAGCCGAAGGAGCCGATGTAGAGGAACGACATGATCCAGGTGTGCGGCTCGCGGGTCGCCTCCCGCATCGCGCGGGGCTGGTTGCGCGCCGTCGTCAGGTTGTCCATGAGCAGCGCCGCACCGATGGCGGCGGCCACGATCAACGGGATGTAGACGAGCAGCACCAGCCGCGGGTACTGGGCGCCGACGGTGGCCAGCACGAGCAGGCCGACGAGCTGGATCACCGGGACGCCGAGGTTCCCGCCGCCGGCGTTGAGGCCGAGCGCCCAGCCCTTGAGCCGGTCGGGGTAGAAGGCGTTGATGTTGGCCATCGAGCTGGCGAAGTTGCCGCCGCCCACACCGGCCAGGCAGCTGACCACCAGCAGCGTCGTGTAGGAGACGCCGGGCTCCAGGACGACGGCGGTCGCGATCGTCGGCACGAGCAGCAGCGAGGCGCTGACGATGGTCCAGTTGCGCCCGCCGAACCGGGCGACGGCGAAGGTGTACGGCAGCCGGACGAAGGCGCCCAGAGCGGTCGGCAGCGTGGTCAGCAGGAACTTCCCGGCCGGGTCGATGCCGTACACCGCCTCGGGCAGGAACAGCACGAGCACCGACCACAGGCTCCAGATGGAGAAGCCGATGTGCTCGGAGAAGACGGAGAAGAACAGGTTGCGGCGAGCGACCGGCTTGCCGGTGGACTCCCAGAAGGCGGGGTCCTCCGGGCGCCAGTCGTCGATCCAGCGGCCCGACGAGCGGGCCGGGGCGGCGACCGGCGCGGTCGTCGGCGGAGCGGTGGGGGTGGGGGCGGCCATGGCACCGACGGTGGCTGCCGGTCGTTCCCCGGCCGTTGCTGCCGGGATGAACTCGTGTTCCGTTGTGCTCACCGTCGCTGACCCGCTGTGGTGAGGGCGCCGTCCACCGGGTGCACGGGCGGCACCGGACCGGCGAAGATCACCGCGTGACCGCCACCGAGGACTCCCCCGCCACCGGCCGTGCCCTGCTGGAGGCCGGCGCGGTGGTCGCCGGCTCGATGAGCCGGGCCGCGGCCGCGGTGGTCTTCCCCGGCTCGGGGCCGGCGACGGCGGTCCGCCTGGACGACCGGCTGGCCGGCACCCTCCGGACGGCGGCCGAGGGGGCCGCGGCGCTGGCACTGCCGCGCGAGCGCGCCCGCGCCGGCGCCGCCCTGGCCTTCGCCGTCGAGCACGGCGCGTCGCTGGCGCAGGGCGGCCGGCGGCTGCGCGACGACGACTTCTTCACCCCGCGGGCCGGCGGGCGGTCCCCGGCCGACGAGGTGGCCGAGGCGGTCGTCGCCGCGGCCTGCCGGTCGGTCGAGGAGCGCCGGGTGCGGCACCTGGGCTACCTGCTGGCCGAGGTGGCCGCCTCGCCCGACCTCGACGTCGCGCTGGTGGACCGCGCGCTGCGGCTGGCCGCCGGGCAGTCCTGGCGGCAACTGACCCTGCTGGCCGGCGTCGGCCGAAGCGACCGGCTGCCGCTGCCGATGACCCCGCTGGCCGACGACCCGCGGGCGTGGACGGCCTGGGGCGCCCGGGAGGACGTGGCCGACCTGCAGCGCGCCGGCCTGGTCGACCCGCCCCCGGCCCAGCCTCGGCCCGGCGGCGCGGCGCTGCCCCGGCTGCGCCCGGCCGACCTGCGGCTGACCCGCCGGGGCGTGCTGGTGCACCGGCTGCTGGCCCTGGGCTTCGTGCGGGACGACGAGGTCGCCGCCGCGCTGGCCGACCTCGGCTAGCGCCCTCCTGACCTCCGTCGCGCCACGAGCACGGTGTCCGGCACCGCGTTGCCGGTCCGCTCGGCGGCCTCCGGGTCGCGGTCGCGGGTCTCGGTGACGACGTCGGTCCACTCCGCGGGGTCGAGGACCGCCGCGACGTCCTCGGCGGTGTAGAACGCGTCGGGGTCGTGCTGGTGCAGGTGTCCCTGGCCGCGCTCGCCATCGTCCCCGTGCTCGCCATGGCCGTGGCCGGCGCCCTCGTCGAGCAGGTGGCCGACGACGAGGAGGGTCCCGCCCGGCGCGACGGCGGCGGCGAGCCGCCGGAACAGCGCCGAGCGCTCGGCTCCGCTCGAGTGCAGGTAGTGCGCCGTGACCAGGTCGAACCCCGCCTCGGGCGGCGTCCAGGCGCCCAGATCGGCGTGCAGCCACTCGATCCGGTTGCCGAGGCCACGGGCGGCGGCCAGCGCAGCGGCGCGCTCCAGCGCGACGGTCGAGAAGTCGACCGCGGTGACCCGCCAGCCCCGCTCGGCGAGCCACTGGGCGTCGCCGCCCTCCCCGGAGCCGGCGTCCATCGCCGCGCCGGGCCGCAGCTCGCTCGCCTCGACGACGAGCTGGCGGTTCGGGCGGCCGCTCCACAGCGCCGGAGCCGAGCGGTAGAGCTCATCGTACGACTCGCGGTCGGACGCCCTCATGCCGCCACGCTCCGGTGCGCCGCGACGGCCGAGCGGGCGTCCTCGGCCACGAGATCCGCGTTGATCATGGCGCCGGCCCGCATCCCGGCGGCGGCGGCGACCACGACCTGCGCGCTGAGATCGGAGACGTTGCCCGCCACCCACACGCCCGGCACGGAGGTCGCTCCGGTGGGGTCCGCCGGCACGGCGCTGCCGACGACGGAGCCGCCCATCTCCTGGTCCACCGCCGAGGCGCCCAGGGACTCCAGCACGCCGGCGCGTGCGGTGAAGCGCGGTGCCACGACCAACGCCGAGCGCGGAACCACCTCACCGGTGACGAGCCGGACGCCGGTGAGCCGGTCGTCGGTCACCTCGATCCCGGTCACCTCACCGTCGACCATCCGGACGCCCCGGGCAGCCAACTGCTCGGCCTGCTCCGGTGCGAGCCCGGGCCCGGTGTGCCGGAAGAAGACGACGTCCTCACTGAGCTGCCGGAACAGCAGCGCCTGGTGCACCGCGTTCGGACCGGTTGCCAGGATGCCGACGGCCTGGTCGCGCACCTCCCAGCCGTGGCAGAACGGACAGTGCAGCACGTCGCGCCCCCACCGCTCGGCCAGCCCGGGTAGCTCGGGCAACTCGTCGACGAGGCCGGTCGTGACCAGCAGCCGACGTGCCGACACCTCCCGATCGCCGTCGAGGGCCACGCGGAACGTCCCGTCGTCCTCCCGCCGCGCGGCGGTGACCACGCCGTCGACGACCACCCCTCCGTAGCCGACCAGTTCAGCCCGTCCGTCGGCGAGCAGGTCGGCGGGGCGAGCGCCCTCCCGGCCCAGGTAGTTGTGCACGCCGGACGCCGGCGCGTTCCGCGGTTGCCCCGCGTCGACGACCAGCACCGTGCGCCGCGACCGCGCCAGGGCCACGGCTCCGCTCAGCCCTGCGGCGCCACCACCGATCACCACGACGTCGTATCCACTCATGCCACCACGGTGCACCGCCCGTAGCTGCTCCGACAACTAGCCTTGCTGACATGGCAAAGACGGCGGACCTCCCCCTCGACGACGTCCTCGACTCGGTCGGTCCGCGGCTGCGGTCGCTGCGCACGGAGCACGGCATGACGCTGGCCGCGGTCTCGAGCGCCACCGGCATCTCGGTGAGCACCCTCTCTCGGCTGGAGGCCGGGCAGCGCAAGCCGACGCTGGAACTGCTGCTCCCCCTGGCGCGGGCGTTCCAGGTGGGGCTCGACGAGCTGGTCGACGCCCCGGCCGCCGGCGACCCCCGCGTGCACCAGAGCCCGTTCGAACACGACGGCGTGACCATGGTGCCGCTGACCCGGCAGAGCGGCGGGCTGCAGGCCTACAAGCAGACGTTCCCGCCGAAGTCGCGGGTCGGGGACGTGGAACAGAAGACGCACGAGGGGTTCGAGTGGATGTACGTGCTCTCCGGGCGACTGCGGCTGCTGCTCGGCCGTCGGGACTTCGTGCTCTCCGCGGGCGAGGTGGTCGAGTTCGACACCCGCGTGCCGCACTCCTTCTCCAACCCGTTCCCGGAGCCGGCCGAGGTGCTCACCCTGTTCGGCCCACAAGGGGAACGCATGCACGTGCGGGCCCGGCCCGCGGGGCGCTGACCCGGGCACGTTGTCCACCTCCGGGCGCCGTGCCAGCATGCGGCTGTGCCCGGCTCCGCAGCCGCCCGGCTGGCCCGGCTCGCCGACGGCTACCTGGTCACCCAGCTGCTGCACGTCTGCGTCGCCCTGGGCGTGCCGGACGCCCTGGCCGCCGGCCCCCGCAGCGCCGACGAGCTCGCCGGCGAGGTCGGGGCCGTGCCCGGGCCGCTGCACCGGGTCCTGCGCGGGCTGGCCGCCGAGGAGGTGCTCGACGAGCTCCCCGACGGCCGGTTCGCCCTGACGGAGACCGGCGCGTGGCTGCGCAGCGGGACGCCGGACTCGCTGCGCGGGGCGGTGACCGCGCGTGCCGAGCTGTACTACGAGGCGGCCGTCGGGCTGCTCGCCGCCGTCCGGGACGGCGGCACGCCCTTCGACGCCGTCCACGGCCGGTCGTTCTTCGAGCACCTGGCCGCCGCACCCGAGCGGCTGGCGGCCTTCCGGGCGTCGATGGCCGACCGGTCCGCGCGGGAGGCCGGCGCGGTGGTCGCCGCCTACGACGTGACCCCGTTCGCGTCGGTCGTCGACGTCGGCGGCGGCAGCGGGACCCTGCTGCGCGCCATCCGCGAGCGGATCCCGGCCGCCGACGTCGTGCTGTTCGACCAGCCCGGCGTGGTGGCGGACTCCGACCTGCCCGCGGTCGGTGGCGACTTCTTCACCGCGGTGCCCGGCGGAGCCGACGCCTACGTCCTGTCCCGCGTGCTGCACGACTGGGACGACGACGACGCGCGGCGCGTGCTGCGGACCTGCCGCGCGGCGATGCGACCGGACTCGGTGCTGCTCGTCGTCGAGGCCGTGCTGCCCGGGCGCGCCGTCGACGACCCGGCCGCGGTGCGCATGGACCTGCACATGCTGGTCCTGCTGCACGGCCGGGAGCGGACCGCGGCCGAGTACGCCGCCCTGCTCGACGCGGCGGGGCTGCGCCTCACGCGCGACGTCCCGACCGGCGCCGGGGTGCACGTGCTCGAGGCGCGGCCCGCCTGACGACCGTCCCCCGCGTGATCATGGGTTGTCGACGCCGACACAGGCGGACACTCCGCGGAGGGCGGCGACGACCCCATGATCACGAGCGGTCGCCGCTACACCTCGACGACCAGGAGCCCGTCGACCTCGCGGACCGAGTACACCCGCACCGCGGCGGCGCCGGACGTCGCGGCGCCGTCGGACCACCGGTAGGCGTACAGGTGCAGCGGGCAGACCAGCACGTCGACGTCGGTCTGCCCGTCGGCGAGCGGTCCGCCGGCGTGCGGGCAAGCCGCCTGGGTGGCGTGCAGCGAGCCGTCGCGCAGCCGGAACACGGCGACCTGCACCTCCCCGGCGACGAACGCCCGGCCCTCCCCCGGCGGCACCTCCTCGACGCGGCCCACGGCGTGCTCGGTCGTCGTGCGCATGTCGGTGAGGCTCATCGGACCGGCACCTTCGGCAGCGGGATCAGCGGGAGGGACGGGCGGAACTGGCCGGGCGTGGCCGGCTCGGCGGCGTCCTGGCCCCACGGGTCGGTGTAGGCGTCGATCGACCGCTGCATGTTCGCGTCCAGCTCGGCGACGATGCCCTCGCTGTCCTCCAGCAGCACCTGCTTGATCTTCTCCAGCCCGATGCGGGGCACGAAGTCGTAGGTGCGCTCGAGCCAGTTGGCGTTCTCCCGGTAGTACTGCATGAACCGGCCGGCGAGGGTCACCACCGCCTCCGGGGAGTCCACGGTGGCCAGCAGGTCGCCCTTGCGGACGGTGGCCCCGGCGGCGCCGCCGACGTAGACCTCCCACTTCCCGTTGCCGACCGCCACGACGCCGACGTCCTTGACGTAGGCCTCGGCGCAGTTGCGGGGGCAGCCGACGACGGCGAGCTTCATCTTCGCCGGGCTCTCGATGCCCTGGAACCGGCTCTCCAGGTCGATGCCGAGCTGGGTGGAGTCACCGAGGCCGAACCGGCAGAAGTCGCTGCCCACGCAGGTCTTCACCGTGCGCATGCTCTTGCCGTAGGCGTACCCCGACGGCATGCCGAGGTCCGACCACATCGCCGGCAGGTCCTCCTTGCGGACGCCGAGCAGGTCGATCCGCTGGCCGCCGGTCACCTTGACCATCGGCACCTCGTACTTCTCGGCGACGTCGGCGATCCGGCGCAGCTGGGCCGGGGTGGTGACGCCGCCCTTCATCTGCGGGACGACGGAGAACGTGCCGTCGCGCTGGATGTTGGCGTGCACCCGGTCGTTGATGAACTCGCCGTCCTTCTCGGGCACGAAGTCGTGCCCCCACAGCATCTTCAGCAGCGAGGTCAGGCCCATCTTCGACTTCGCGTCGTCCTTGCCGCCGGGGGCGAGCGCGGCGAAGACGGCCGAGACGCTGCGGAGGTCCTGCTCCCGGATGGCGGCGATGAGCTCGGGCTTGGCCAGCGGGATGCCCGGGACGTACCAGGACGCCGACGGGTCCTCGGTCAGGTCGCCGTCGGCGGCCCACTCCACGATCTGCTTGACCAGCGACTTGCAGGAGCCGCAGCCCTTGCCGGCGCGGGTGCGGTCCATGACCCCGCCGAGCGCGGTGCACCCGTCGGCGACGACGTCGCAGATCGCGCCCTTCGTGACGCCGTTGCAGTTGCACACCTGGGTGGTGGCCGGCATCTCGGCGACGCCGACCTCCTCGGCCCCGTCGGAGAGGTCGACCAGCAGCCGGATCCGCTCCTCGGGCAGCGGCGCCCCGCGGTCGAAGGCCTGGGTGAGGAACGCGACCTTGCGGGTGTCCCCGAGCAGCGTGGCGCCGACCAGCTTGTCGTCGCGGATGACCACCGACAGGTGCACCCCGCGCTTGGGCTCGGAGATCACCAGGAACTCGTCGTCGTCCCGCTCGGGGGTGTTGATGCCCATGACCGCGACGTCGACGCCGGCCACCTTGAGCTTCGTCGCCGTCCGGCTGCCGTGGTACTCGGCGTCGGGGTCGGTGCCGGTGAGGACGTCGGCCAGCACCTTCGCGTGCTCCCAGGCCGGGGCCACGAGGCCGTAGACCTCGCCGCGGTGCTGGGCGCACTCGCCGATCGCGTACACGTCCGGGTCGTCGGTGCGCAGCTGGTCGTCGACGACGATGCCGCGCTCCACCTCCAGACCGGAGCGGACGCCGATGTCGGTGCTCGGCCGCACGCCGGCGGCCACGACGAGCAGGTCGGCGTCGATCCGCCGTCCGTCGGCGAGCCCCACCCCCTCGACGTGGCCGGCGCCGAACACCTCGGTGGCGAAGACGTCGAGGTGGACGCTGATCCCGAGTGACTCCACGCTCTTCTTGAGGATGGCGCCGGCCTCGGCGTCGAGCTGCATGTTCATCAGGTACGGCATCGCGTGCACGAGGTCGACCTGCAGCCCGTGGCCCTGCAGGGCGCGGGCGGCCTCCAGCCCCAGAAGGCCGCCGCCCATGACCACGGCCTTCCGGCACCGGCCGACGGCGTCGAGCATCGCGCGGGTCTCGTCGATGGTGCGGAACCCGTAGACGCCGGGCAGCAGCTCGCCGTCCTCGGCCCGGACACCCTTCATCGGCGGGATGAACGAGTAGCTCCCGGTGGCCAGCACGAGGTGGTCGTAGGGCGTGAGCGTGCCGTCGGCGGCGTGGACGACCTTGGCGGCGGTGTCGATCCGCTCGGCGCGGACGCCCGCCCGCAGGGTGACGCCGTTGTCGGCGTACCAGTCGTGGCTGTTGAGGACGATGTCGTCCTCGTGCTCCTCGCCGGCCAGCACAGGCGACAGCATGATCCGGTTGTAGTTGCCGTGCGGCTCGTCGCCGAAGACGGTGATCCGGAACTGCTCGCCGCCGCCCCGCTCGAGCACCTCCTCCACGAAGCGGGCGCCGGCCATGCCGTTGCCGACGACGACCAGCGAGGCGCGGTCGTCGAACTCGTCGACGTCGAACCGGAACGAGGTCAGCCCCTCCGGGCGACCGCCGAGGACGGCCGTCATCAGACCTCCACCAGCCCGAGGTCGACCACGAGCTCGCCGGTGACGCCGACCGGCGCGGCGGCGTGCAGCTCGACCAGCGTGCCGCCGGGCAGGTCCTCGACCACCCGGAGCGGGACGTGCACGTCGCCCTTGGCGCCGATCGGGAACCACCGCATCGGGACCCCGTCGCGCAGGAGGAGCGCGTAGACCAACTGGTCGGTGGAGTTGCCCCCGCGGAAGTACAGCGCCTGCGCGCTGGCGCCGTTGGGCACGGTGTAGCGCAGCGCGGGGTCGACCGGGCCGGGCTTGGCCAGGCCCTCGCCGGTGATCGGGTAGACGCCTTGCAGGAAGCGTGGGGTGCTCTTCACGCGGGGGGTCCTCCTTCGGGACGGTTGCCGTGGTTCCGGCGTCGGGGACAGCTCGTGGGGGCGGGTCTCGGGCTGGGTGGCGGCGTCGGGGGCGGGCAGGCTCTCGACGGGCCCGGCGACGCGGGTGACCGCGACCGCGCAGACCTTGAAGGCGGGCATCCGGCTGACCGGGTCGAGTGCCGGGTCGGTGAGCGCGTTGGCCGACGACGCACCGCCCCAGTGGAAGGGCGCGAAGACGACGTCGGGCCGGATGTCGTCGGTCAGGTGCGCCGAGAAGCGGGCGCGGCCGCGGCGGGTGGCCAGCTCGACGACGTCGTCCGGGCCGATGCCGAGCCGGCGGGCCAGGTCGCGGTGCAGCTCGGCGCGCGGCAGCGGCGCGATCAGGTTCAGGCTCCGGGAGCGGCGGGTCTGGGTGCCCGACTGGTACTGCGCGAGCACCCGGCCGGTGGTGAGCACGTACGGGTACTCGGCGTCGGGGCGCTCGTGCGCCTCGACGTGCTCCACCCGCAGGAACCGCGCGCGGCCGTCGGGGGTGGCGAACCGCTCGGCGAACAGCCGCGGGGTGCCGGGGTGCCGGGGGCCGTCGCCGGCCGGCGCCGGGCAGGGCCAGAAGACGCCTTGCTCCTCGTCGATCCGGCGGTAGCTGATGCCGGAGTAGTCGGCCGCTCCCCCGGCGCTGGCCCGGCCGAGCTCGGCGAAGACCGTCTCCGGGTCGGCGGAGAACTTGTCGCCCGCACCCAGCCGCGCCGCCAGCTCGGCGAGCAGCTGCAGGTCGTCGCGGACGCCGGCGGGCGGGTCGAGGGCGCGACGACGGCGGATGACCCGCCCCTCGAGGTTGGTCATGGTGCCGTCCTCCTCGGCCCACATGGCGCTGGGCAGGACGACGTCGGCGAGCTCGGCGGTCTCGGAGAGGAAGAAGTCGCTGACGGCGAGGAAGTCCAGGTCGCGCAGCCGGCTGACGACCCGGCGGGCGTCAGGGGCGGAGACCGCGACGTTGGAGGCGAGCACCAGCATCGTCCGCACCCCGCCCTCGGTGCCGAGCGCGTCGAGCAGCTCGAAGGCGCTGCGCCCGGGTGCGGGGATGTCGTCGGGGTCGATGCCCCAGACCGCCGCCACGTGGGCGCGGGCCGCGGGGTCGGTGATCTTCCGGTACCCGGGCAGCTGGTCGGCCTTCTGCCCGTGCTCCCGGCCGCCCTGCCCGTTGCCCTGGCCGGTGACCGTGGCCCAGCCGCTGCCCTCCCGGCCGGGCAGACCGAGGGCCAGCGCCAGGTTGATCCACGCCTGGGCGGTGTCGGTGCCGCTGCGGTGCTGCTCGGCGCCGCGGGCGGTGAGCACGATCGCCCGCTCGGCGCGGGCCAGGGCGAAGACGGTGCGCCGTTGGTCCTTGACCGGGACACCGGTCAGCCGCTCCACGCGGTCCGGCCAGTACGCGGCCACCCCGGCGCGGACGTCGTCGAACCCGGTGGTGCGCGCGGCCACGTAGGCCTCATCGACCAGGCCCTCGGCGATCGCGATGTGCAGCAACCCGTTGGCCAGGGCCAGGTCGGTGCCGGGGAGCGCCTGCAGGTGCAGGGCGGCGTTGCGGGCGGTCGCCGTCCGCCGGGGGTCGACGACGACGTGCTGCGCCCCGCGGGCCCGCCCCTCGTCGAAGTACTGCATCGCCGGCGGCATCGTGTCGGCGGGGTTGGAGCCGACCAGCACGACGACGTCGGCGGCGGCGATGTCGGCCAGCGGGAACGGCATCCCGCGGTCCAGGCCGAACGCGCGGAGCGCCGCGCCCGCCGCCGACGACATGCAGAACCGGCCGTTGTAGTCGATGGCGGAGGTGCGCAGCGCGACCCGGGCGAACTTGCCGAACTGGTAGGCCTGCTCGTTGGTCAGCCCACCCCCGCCGAAGCAGCCGACGGCGTCGCGGCCGTGCGTCGCCTGGGTCCGCTCGATCGCGGCCACCACGCGGCCGAGCGCCTCGTCCCAGGTCGACTCCACGAGCGGGCTGGTGCGGTCGCCGGGCACGGCGCGGACCAGCGGGCGGGTCAGTCGCTCCGGGTGGTCGAGCAGCTCGGTCGCCGACCAGCCCTTGGAGCACAGGCCGCCGCGGTTGGTCGGGAAGTCGGCCGGCTGGAGGGTGGCTGGGCGGTCGCCGGCGGTCATCGTGATCCCGCACTGCAGCGAGCAGTAGGGGCAGTGCGTCTGCGTGGTGCGGGTGCGCGGGCCCACTCCTGCCAGGACTCCGGGGAGAGCGGTCGCGGTCACGGGACGAGCGTCGGCGACCCCCGTTTCTCGTCGGCGGCACCGGCGTCAAGCCTGGGTTCCGGGGCCCTCACACCCTCCGGCGGCGGCGTGTGCGGTCTGGCCTCCGGTGCGTGACCTGCGTTACAAAGCCGTGTCCCGTCCGTGGGTGACGGGACGCCCGACACCGAGGTCAGGAGAGACCATGCCCGTCGACCCCCAGGTCCAGGCCCTGCTCGCCGCCATGGAGGCGCAGGGCGCCCCGGACATCTCGCAGCTGTCGGTGTCCCAGGCACGGGACATGGCGAACTCGTTCCGCGAGATGCAGGGCGACCTCGTGCAGGTCGCCGCGGTGGGCGACCGCACCGTGCCCGGGCCCGCCGGGTCGCTGCCCGTCCGCATCTACCGGCCGAACGGCTCCCCGCGGGGCGCAATCGTCTACTTCCACGGCGGCGGCTGGGTGATCGGCAACATCGAGGTGGTCGACGCCCCCTGCCGGGCGCTGGCCGACGCCACCGGCTGCGTGGTCGTCTCCGCGCAATACCGGCTGGCGCCGGAGTCGGCCTACCCGGCGGCCGCCGACGACTGCTACGCGGTGACCGCGTGGGTCGCCGAGCACATCGACGAACTGGGCACCGAGCCCGCCGGCCTGGTCGTCGCGGGCGACAGCGCCGGCGGCAACCTGGCCGCCGTCGTCGCGCTGATGGCCCGGGACAGGGGCGGCCCGGCGATCGCGCTGCAGGCGCTGATCTACCCGGTCACCGACCTGGCGTCGATGGAGACCGACTCCTACCGGGACAACGGCGAGGGCTACCTGCTGACCGCCGACACGATGCGCTGGTTCCGCGACCACTATGTCCCCGACGAGGCCCGGCGCAGCGAGCCCTACGCCTCCCCCGCCCGCGCCGAGGACCTCTCCGGCCTGCCGCCCGCATTCGTCGCCACCATGGAGTTCGACCCGCTGCGCGACGAGGGCGAGCGGTACGCCGAGCTGCTGCAGAAGGCCGGCGGGACGGCCACCGTCCGCCGCTACGACGGGCAGATCCACGGGCTGTTCTGGCTGGGTGGCATGTGCGACCGCTACAGCGGGCTGATCGAGGACCTCGCGAAGGAGGTCAAGGCGGCGCTCGGCTGACCCGCTCCCGGGCGGCCGGCGCGGTCCCGTCGGCCGCCCGGGGCGGGCCGGGTGGTGGGATGAGCGGGTGACCGGACCGGGGACGACCGTGCAGATCGGGGCCCCGTCGGTCCGCCCCGCCGAGCAGCGCGACGTGCCGCGGATCGCCGCCACGCTCACCGTCGCCCTCGCCGACTCGCGGTGGGCCCGGTGGGCGCTGCCGGAGGACGGGCGGGTGCAGCGGCTCACCCGGCTGCACGAGCTCGACGCCGGCCACCGCGCCGTCTCGGCCGGCACCGGCTGGGTCACCGAGGACGTCACCGCCGTGGCCGCCTGGGAAGCCCCGGCCGGCGCGGCCGGCACCCGGCCGGTGCCCGCCGACGTCCGCGCCGCGCTGGCCCGCGAGCTCCCGCACATCACCGGTCCGTGCGCCGACCGGGTGGCGCGCACCCGCGAGCTGCTCGACGCCGCCCGCCCGGCCGGGCCGCACTGGTGGCTGGCCCACCTGGGCACCCGGCCCAGCAGCCGGCGCCGCGGCTACGGCGGCGCGCTGCTGGCGCCGGTGCTCGAGCGCTGCGACGCCGAGGGGACGCCGGCCGCGGCCGCGGTCTGGACCTGGGCCGGCGTGCGGTTCCTGCGGAAGTCCGGCTTCGACGTCGACCGCGAGCTGCAGACGGCCGACGGGGCGCTGCGGATCTGGCTGGTCGTCCGCCCCCCGGCGACCTGACCGGGAGGCGGGTGTCGATCCGGGGCTCCCCCGTTCGTACAGGGGGTGAGCGGCCGGCGAGGGGCCGGCCGCCGACCCGAGGAGGGCGTCATGCCGCAGTACCTGCTCACGATCTACCAGCCCGACGGCGAGGTGCCCCCGCCCGAGTTCCTGGAGCCGGTCATGCGGGACCTCGCGGTGCTCAACCGGGAGATGCAGGACGCCGGCGCGTGGGTCTTCGCGGGCGGGCTGCACCCGCCGGAGACCGCGACGGTGCTGCGCACCACCGGGGACGACGTGCTGATGACCGACGGCCCGTACGTGGAGGCCAAGGAGCACGTCGGCGGGTTCACCGTGATCGAGGCCGCCGACCTCGACGCGGCCCTGGAGTGGGGGCGCAGGCTGGCGCGGGTCCTGGCGCCGCTGCCGATCGAGGTCCGACCCTTCCAGGACAGCCCCGGGCCGGCCGCCGCGTCGTGACCGGGGAGCCGGAGACCGCCGGGACGCCGCTCACGGCGGTCGAGCAGGTCTTCCGCGAGAGCTCCGGCCGCGCGGTCGCCGTCCTCACCCGCCTCCTCGGCGACATCGACGCCGCCGAGGAGGCGGTGCAGGACGCGTTCACCACCGCGGTCGCGCGGTGGCCGGCCGAGGGCGTGCCGCCGAGCCCGGCCGGCTGGATCGTCACCACCGCGCGCAACCGGGCCATCGACCGGCTGCGGCGCGAGTCCTCCCGCGACGTCCGCCACCGCGCCGCGGCCCTGCTGCACGACCCCGACCCGCCGCCCGAGGAGGGCGCCGTGCGCGACGACCGGCTGCGGATGCTCTTCACCTGCTGCCACCCCGCCCTGGCCCCGGCCGCCCGGGTGGCGCTGACCCTGCGGCTGGTCGGCGGGCTGACCACCGCGGAGATCGCGCACGCCTTCCTCGTGCCCGAGGCGACGATGGCGCAGCGGCTGGTCCGGGCCAAGACCAAGATCCGGGCCGCCCGGATCCCCTACCGGGTGCCGGCCGAGGCCGACCTGCCCGACCGGCTGGGCGGCGTCCTGGCCGTCGTCTACCTGGTCTTCACCGAGGGGCACACGGCCTCGACCGGCGACCGGCTGGTGCGCCCCGACCTCTGCGCCGAGGCCGTCCGGCTGGGCCGGGAGCTGGCCGAGCTGATGCCCGACGAGCCGGAGGTGCTGGGGCTGCTGGCGCTGATGCTGCTGGTCGAGTCCCGGCGCCCGGCCCGGACCACCCCCGAGGGCGAGCTGGTGCCGCTGGCCGAGCAGGACCGCCGCCGGTGGGACACCGCACTCGTGGCCGAGGGACAGGACCTGGTCCGCCGCTGCCTGCGCCGGGGCGCACCCGGGCCCTACCAGGTGCAGGCGGCGATCCAGGCGGTCCACAGCGACGCCCCGACCGCCGCGGACACCGACTGGCGGCAGGTGCTGGCCCTCTACGACCAGTTGCTGGTGCTGGCGCCGAGCCCCGTGGTCGCGCTCAACCGGGCGGTCGCGGTGGGCGAGGTCGAGGGCCCGGCGGCGGCGCTGGCGCTGGTCGAGGAGCTCGACCTCCCCCGTCACCACCTGCGGGCGGCCGTCCGGGCCGACCTGCTGCGGCGGCTGGGCCGGCCGGAGGCAGCTGCGGCCGCCTACGGCGAGGCGATCGAGCTCGCCGGCAACGCCACCGAGCGGGCGTTCCTCGAGCGCCGGCGGGCGGCGGTCAGTCCCAGGAGCGGCGCTGCTTCTTGAGCTGCCCGCGCTCCTTCTTGGCCTGGATCCGCCGTTCCTGGGAGCCCTTCGTCGGCCTCGTCCGGCGGCGGGCCGGAGGCGGCGCGGCGAGCGCGGCGCGCAGGACGGCGGCCAGCCGCTCGCGGGCCGCCTGCCGGTTGCGCAGTTGCTGGCGGTGCTCGCTCGCGGCCACCGTCAGGACGCCGTCCACCAGCCGGCCGCCGAGCCGCTCGGCCAGCCGCTGCCGCTGCGTCGCGGTCAGTCCCGGCAGTTCCAGCGGGGCGACCGACAGCTCGACCCGGGAGTCGGCGGTGTTGACGCCCTGCCCGCCGGGACCCGAGGACCGGGAGAACCGCCAGCCGAGCGCGGCGGCGGGCACGACGACGGAACCGGTGACCGCGAGGTCGCCGGCGGCGTCGTCCGCGGCAGGCACGTGATCATCCTGGCGCAGCGTGCCGCCCGCCGCCGCCGCGGCGTGCGGTCCGCGACCGGTTCGGGTGCCGCCGCGCTGATCCCGTGTCCCGGGCGACGGGCCCGGGGCGCGCGGAACGCCGTCCGCGTGCCACGCTGCCGCGCATGACCGCGGCCGACCCGGCCTCCCGGGTCCGCTCCCCCCTCGTCCTCGCGGCGGCCCTCCTCACCGTCGCCGCCTGCGTCTCGGCGGCCCGGGGGTGGCCGCTGCCGAGCCGCACGGCCTCGGGGTGGCACGTCGCCCACGTCGCGCACTCGCTGCTCGCCCTGGTGACCGGCGCGGCCCTCGTGTGCCTGGGCGCGGCCACCGGCCTGGTGCGCCCCGACCGGCTCGGGTCCCGCACGGCCGCGGGCGTCTGGGTGGTGCTGACCGCCGTCGCCGCAGTGCTGCTCGGCTGGCACGACCTGCTGGTCGGCGCCCTCGGCGACACCGGGGCGACCGGCGTGCCCGACGTCGACGGACTGCTGACCTTCGCCGCGGCGCTGGGTGCGGGCCTGGCGACGCGCCGGCTCGGCTGGCCGGCGCAGCTGTCCGCCGTCCTGGGCACCGCAGTGGTCACGCTGCCGCTGATCGGACTCGGCTGGTCGCTCAGCGACGGGACGACGGGGGTGCTCACCGCGCTGAGCGGCGGGCTCTACGCGGTCACCGTGTTCGGGGTGCTGCCCGTGATGGTCGCGGTGGCGCTCAGCCGCGCCGCCGTTCCGCGGTCGGCACCCCCGCCGCGGTCATGACGGCGACGGAGTCCCTCCCCCTGGCCGCCGCCCTGGCCGCCGGCCCGGTCGTGCTCGACGGCGGGCTGGCCACCCAGCTGGAGGCGCAGGGCCACGACCTGTCCTCGGCGCTGTGGTCGGCCCGGCTGCTGCGCGACGACCCGGCAGCGGTGGTCGCGGCGCACGCCGCCTTCGCCGCGGCCGGGGCGCAGGTCGCGACGACGGCCAGCTACCAGGCCTCCGTCGAGGGGTTCGAGGCCGCCGGGGTGGACGCGCGCCGGGCGCGGCGACTGATCGCGTCGTCGGTCGCCCTGGCCCGGGAGGGGCAGGGCGGGGGCTGGGTCGCGGGGTCGGTCGGCCCGTACGGCGCGGTGCTGGCCGACGGGTCGGAGTACACCGGCGCCTACGTGGCCGAGCTGGACGTGGCCGCGTTGCGCGCCTTCCACCGGCCGCGGATGCGGCTGCTCGCCGAGGCCGGGGCCGACGTGTTGGCCTGCGAGACCGTGCCCGCGGCCGCCGAGGCGGGCGCCCTGGTCGCCGAAGCGGTGCGCCTCGGGGTGCCCATCTGGCTGTCGCTGACCACGGTGCTCGACGCCGACGGCGTGCCGCGCACCCGGCGGGGCGAGCCGGCCGCCGACGTGTACGCGCTGGTGGCCGGCGTCGACGAGGTGGTCGCCGTCGGGGTCAACTGCACCGCGCCGTCCGCCGTCGGGCCCACGCTGGCCGCCGCGGCCGCGGCCGGCAAGCCGCTGGTGGCCTACCCCAACAGCGGCGAGGCCTGGGACGCCGCGGCCCGCCGCTGGACCGGCTCGCCCGGGATCGACGCCGCCGCGGTGCCGGGCTGGGTGGCCGCCGGCGCGCGGCTGGTCGGCGGCTGCTGCCGCGTCCGCCCCGCCGACATCGCCCGGCTCGCCTCCGCCCTGGCGACGTGATGGAGCGCCCCGGTGCAGGGTCCCGCGCGAGCCTGCGAGCGGAGGGGGGCACCGGGGTCCTCGTCAGAGGATCGGCTTGCCGCCGGTGACCGCGACCCGGGCGCCGGAGACGTAGGAGGCCTCGTCGCCGGCCAGCATCACGTAGACCGGGGCCAGCTCGGCGGGCTGGGCGGCGCGGCCGATCGGCACCTGCTCCCCGAAGCTCTCCACCTTCTCCTCGGGCATGGTCGCCGGGATCAGCGGCGTCCAGACCGGGCCCGGGGCGACGCTGTTGGCCCGGATGCCCTTCTCCGCGAGCATCTGGGCCAGCGAGGCGGTGAAGTTGGCGATGCCGGCCTTGGTCATGGCGTAGGCGATCAGGTGCGGGCTGGGCTGGTCGGAGTTCACCGACGACGAGTTGATGATCGAGGCCCCCGGCTGCATGTGCGGGACGGCGTCCTTGCACAGGGTGAACATCGCCGAGAGGTTGAGCGCGAGGGTGTGGTCCCACTCCTCGTCGGAGATCTCCTCGATCGACTCGTGGCTCATCTGGAACGCGGCGTTGTTGACCAGGACGTCGATCTTCCCGAACGCCTCCACCGCCGTGGGCACGATGGTCTTGGCGTGCGCCCGGTCGGCGAGGTCGCCGGCGACGAGCACGCACTTCCGGCCGGCCTGCTCCACGTACGTCGCCGTGTCCTGCGCGTCCTCGTGCTCGTTCAGGTAGGAGATGAGCACGTCGGCGCCCTCGCGGGCGAAGGCGATGGCGACCGCCCGGCCGATGCCGCTGTCGCCGCCGGTGATCACCGCCGCCTTGCCGGCCAGCCGGCCCGACCCGCGGTAGCTCTCCTCGCCGTGGTCGGGCCTGGGGGTCATCTCCCCGAGCGTGCCGGGGACGTCCTGCTGCTGGGCGGGCTGGGACTCGGGTCGAGGTGACGACATGGCGCTCCTCCGGCGGATCAGCGTGCGCCGGGGCCCCGTCGGCCCGGCGTCCTCCCCGCCGCCTACCCGGCGCACGCCGCGCGGAACCCGACCTCGGGCAGCCCGCGGGACCGACGCCCGCGCGGGGAGCGCGACCGGGAGCTGCCGGCGCATCGCCAGGCGCCGCCGTCCGGTGCCGTCCGCCCGGGGTGGCGCCCGGGAAGGTCTCCGCGATCGGGCACGCTGTCCCCCACGATGACCGCGACCGCCCCGCCCCTCCTCGACGACTCCGCCGACCTCACCGCCCTGCGCGCGCTGGGCGCCGACCCCGACGACCTGTTCACCCAGTTCGCCGCCTGGGCCGAGGCCGGCGGCACGCCGCTGTACCCGGCGCAGGAGGAGGCGCTGATCGAGCTGGTCAGCGGCGCGAACGTCGTCCTGGCCACACCGACCGGCTCCGGCAAGTCGCTGGTCGCCACCGGGGCGCAGTACGCGGCGCTCGCCGCGGGACGGCGCAGCTGGTACACCGCGCCGATCAAGGCGCTGGTCAGCGAGAAGTTCTTCGCCCTCTGCGGGGTGTTCGGAGCGGCCAACGTCGGCATGCTCACCGGCGACGCGAGCGTCAACGCCGGGGCGCCGATCATCGCCTGCACCGCCGAGGTGCTGGCCAACACCGCGCTGCGCGAGGGTGCGGACGCCGACGTCGGCCTCGTGGTCATGGACGAGTTCCACTTCTACGGCGACCCCGACCGCGGCTGGGCCTGGCAGGTGCCGCTGCTGGAGCTGCCCAGGGCGCAGTTCCTGCTGATGAGCGCCACGCTCGGCGACGTCACCGCGCTGCGCGAGGACCTCACCCGCCGGACCGGGCGGCCGACCGCGCTGGTGGCCAACGCCGAGCGGCCGGTGCCGCTGCACCACTACTACGCGACCACGCCGATGCACGAGACGATCCAGGAGCTCCTGGACACCCGGCAGGCGCCGGTCTACGTCGTCCACTTCACCCAGGCCTCGGCGCTGGAGCGGGCGCAGGCGCTGATGAGCGTCAACGTGTGCACCAAGGAGGAGAAGGCGGCGATCGCCGAGACGATCGGCGGCTTCCGGTTCACGTCCGCCTTCGGGACGACGCTGTCGCGGCTGGTCCGCCACGGGATCGGCGTCCACCACGCCGGGATGCTGCCCAAGTACCGGCGGCTGGTGGAGCAGCTGGCCCAGGCCGGCCTGCTCAAGGTCATCTGCGGGACCGACACCCTCGGCGTCGGCATCAACGTGCCGATCCGGACCGTCGTCTTCTCCGCGCTGTCCAAGTACGACGGCACCCGTACCCGGCTGCTCAACGCCCGCGAGTTCCACCAGATCGCCGGCCGGGCGGGGCGGGCGGGCTACGACACCGCCGGCACCGTCGTCGTCCAGGCGCCCGAGCACGAGGTGGAGAACCTCAAGCAGTTCGCCAAGGTCGCCGACGACCCGAAGAAGCGCCGCAAGCTGGTCCGGCGCAAGGTGCCCGAGGGCATGGTGCCGTGGTCGGAGGCCACCATGAAGCGGCTGGTGGAGGCCGACCCCGAGCCGCTCACCAGCAACATGCGGGTGTCGACGGCGATGGTCCTCGACGTCGTCGACCGCCCGGGCGACCCGTTCGTCGCCATGAGGCGGCTGCTCACCGACAACCACGAGCCGCGCAAGCGCCAGCTGCGGCACATCCGCGAGGCCGTCGGCATCGCCCGCTCGCTGCTGCAGGCCGGCGTCCTGGAGCGGCTCGAGCACCCGGACGCCGACGGCCGCCGGTACCGGCTGACGGTCGACCTGCCGCCGGACTTCGCGCTCAACCAGCCCCTGTCGACCTTCGCGCTGGCCGCCATCGAGCTGCTGGACCCGGCCGGCGACACCTATCCGCTGGACGTCGTCAGCGTCATCGAGGCCACGCTCGACGACCCGCGGCAGATCCTGGCCGCGCAGCTGAACAAGGCGCGCGGTGAGGCCGTGGCGCAGATGAAGGCCGAGGGCGTCGAGTACGACGAGCGGATCGAGCTGCTCGACGACGTCACCTACCCCAAGCCGCTCGAGGAACTGCTCGAGCACGCCTTCGAGGTGTACGTGCGCAGCAACCCGTGGGCCGCCGACGCGCACCTCTCGCCGAAGTCCGTCGTCCGGGAGATGTGGGAGCGGGCGTTCACCTTCCGCGAGTTCGTCAACACCTACGGGCTGACCCGCGCGGAGGGCGCGGTGCTGCGCTACCTCTCCGACGCGTTCAAGGCGCTGCGCTCCGGCGTCCCGGCGGCCGCCCGCACCGAGGAGGTCACCGACCTCGTGGAGTGGCTGGGCGAGCTGGTGCGGCAGGTGGACTCCAGCCTGCTCGACGAGTGGGAGCAGCTGACCAGCTCCGACCAGCCGCTGGACGAGCCGGTCGCGGTGCCGGTCCGGCCGCGGCCGCTCACCGGCAACGAGCGGGCGTTCACCGCGATGGTGCGCAACGCGCTGTTCCGCCGGGTCGAGCTCTGGGCGCGCCGCCGGTGGTACGACCTCGGTGAGCTCGACGCCGGCTCGGGCTGGGACGCCGACCGCTGGGGCGAGGTGGTGCAGGCCTACTTCGCCGAGCACGCGGAGGTGAACACCGGCGCGGACGCCCGCGGGCCCGCACTGCTGATCTGGGACAAGAGCGGACCCGGCGTCTGGCGGGTCCGGCAGATCGTCGACGACCCGGCCGGCGACCACGACTGGGGCCTCGACGTGGAGGTCGACCTCGACGCCTCCGACGAGGAGGGCGTCGTCGTGCTGCGCCTGGTGGACGCCGGCCGGAAGGACTGAGGAGGGATCCGTCGCCCGGGTAGTACGCCCGGGTCGTAGGACGTCGCCGGGCATGAGGCGGGTCACACCCCCGTTGGCGTCGGCGGCGCCGCGTGTCGTGCCAGGCTCGAGGCGATGACCGGCTGGGAGATGCTCGCCGTCGCCGCCGCGGGGATGGCGGCCGGCGGCATCAACGCCGTCGTCGGCTCCGGCACCCTGGTCACCTTCCCGGTGCTGCTGGCCGTCGGGCTGCCGCCGGTGACCGCCACGATCACCAACTCCCTCGGCCTGGTGCCGGGCAACCTCACCGGCTCGATCGGCTACCGGCGCGAGCTGCGCGGGCAGCGCGGCCTGCTGCTGCGGCTGCTGCCGGCCTCGGTCCTGGGCGCGCTCACCGGCGCCTTCCTCCTGCTGCACCTGCCGGCCTCGGCGTTCGAGGCGGTGGTCCCGGTGCTGGTCGGGCTGGCGGTCGTGCTGGTCGCCGTCCAGCCGCCGCTCCAGCGGGCGCTGGCCCGGCGCCGGGCCGACGACGACGGATCGCCGCCCGGCCGCGGCCGGCTGGCCGCGCTGTTCGCCGGCGCCTACGCCACGGGCAGCTACGGCGGCTACTTCGCCGCCAGCCAGGGCGTGCTGCAGATCGGCATCTTCGGCCTGCTGCTGCACGAGTCGCTGCAGCGGCTCAACGCGCTCAAGAACGTGCTGACCCTGGCCGTGAACGCGGTGGCCGCGGCGGCCTACGTGGTCGTCGCCACCGACCGGGTCGACTGGCCCGCGGCCGGGCTGGTGGCCGCCGGGGCGCTGCTCGGCGGGTACCTCGGGGCGCGGTTCGGCCGGCGGCTGCCCTCGGCGGTCCTGCGGACGGCGATCGTCGTCCTCGGCTGCGTCGCCATCGCCGTCCTGCTGAGCCGGTGACCGGCCCGGTCCGCCACCCGCGCCGGGCGGGCGGCAAGCTGGAACCCGTGACGGCAGCCGAGCGCTTCGACGACGCCCTCCGGACCGCGCCCCCCGAGCTGGCCGCACCCGCGCTGCTGCCCGCCCGGCTGGCCCGCGCCTGCGCGGGTGCCCTCGGGGTCGACGGCGCCGGGCTGAGCCTGCACGTCGGCGCGCTGCGGACCCCGATCGGCGCCAGCGACGAGGTCACCGCGCACGCCGAGCGCCAGCAGTTCACCCTCGGCGACGGCCCCTGCCTGCGGGCGCACGACGACGGCTCGACCATCGCCTTCGACGAGGACGACATCGCCCGCAACTGGCCCGAGCTGTGGCGCTCGATCGTCGCGGACACGCCCTACCGGGCGGTGCTCTCGGTGCCGCTGCCACCGCCGCTGGGCCCGCTCCTGGTGCTCGACCTCTACGTGCGCAACCCCTCGGCGCTGCCCCGGCTGGACCGCTCCGACGTCGCCACCGTCGCCGCGCGGACCACCCACGAGCTCGCGCTCACCGTCAGCGGGCCGGAGTTCCCCGACGACGGCAGCGGCTGGCTCGACGGGCCGGACGCCCGGCGGCGGGCCCGGGTGTGGCAGGCGATGGGGCTGGTCGGCGTCGAGTTCGACCTCGACGGCCCCGACGCCATCGCGGTCATGCAGGCGGCGGCGCTCGCCTCCGGCCGGGTCGTGGACGACGTCGCCGACGACCTGGTGGCCGGCCGGCTGACCCCGGCCGAGCTCTGGCCCGAACAGGTCGCCGAGGACGACGCCGGGTGAGCCCACCGGAGTTCGCGTTCCTCCTCCTCGCCGGCATCGGGGCGGGCCTCACCGGCAGCATCGCCGGCCTCGCGTCGCTGATCAGCTACCCCGCGCTGCTGGCCACCGGGATCCCGCCGGTGACGGCCAACGTCACCAACACCGTCTCGCTGGTGCTCAACAGCGTCGGCTCGGTCAGCGCCTCGCGTCCGGAGCTGCGCGGCCAGGGCCGGCGGCTGCTCCGGCTGTCCGCGGGCGCGCTGCTCGGCGGCGGCGCCGGCGCCGCCCTCCTGCTGCTGACGCCGTCGGAGGCGTTCGAGCGGATCGTGCCGTGGCTGATCGCCGGGGCGTCGATCGCCCTCCTGGTCCAGCGGCCGCCCCGCGAGCTGGCCGCCGAGGGCGCCCGCACCCACCCCACCCACCAGGACCCCTGGTGGCTGCCGCTGGGCACGTTCGCGGTCGCCGTCTACGGCGGCTACTTCGGCGCCGCGGCCGGCGTCATGATGCTGGCGATGTACCTGCTCTCGACCGGCGAGGGCCTGCCCACCGGGAACGCGCTGAAGAACGTGCTGCTCGGCATGGCCAACGCCGTGGCGGCGGTCGGCTTCATCGTCCTCGCGCCGGTCGCGTGGTCGGCGGCGATCCCGCTGGCCATCGGCCTGTTCGTCGGCGGCCGGCTCGGCCCGCGGGTGGTCCGCCGGGCTCCGCAGACGGCCCTGCGCCGGCTGATCGCCGTCGCCGGCCTCGGGCTGGCCGCGACCCTGGCGGTGCAGGCCTACGCCTGAGCCGCGGTGCGGCGCGGCGGCGGCCGGTCAGCTGACGAAGGCGGCGAGGAAGAGGACGAAGGAGGCGGCCAGCAGGAGCAGCCGGGCCGGCGTCAGGCCGTTGATCAGGTTGGCCGTCGCCTCGACCCACGCCGGGCGGATGCCCGCCTCGCGGGCGCCCCGGCGGACCAGCCGGACCTCGTCGGCGAGCAGGGCACCGGCCGCGCCCAGCATGGCCAGGCCGACGGTGAGGAAGACCAGCGCCAGCCGCTCGGCGAACGCCTCGGCCACCCCGGCCAGCAGGAAGACGCTGACCAGCCCGGCGACCAGGCCCAGCACCGCGCCGAACGCCGGCGCCCACGGCCCCATCCGGGTCAGCGGGCCCGGCCGGCGCGGGCCCACCCGTGGTCGCGGCGGCACCGGGACGGTGGGCTGGGGGGCGGAGGTCGGCTCCGCACGGTCACCCGCCGGCGCCGGCCGGTCGGGGGCCGGCGCCGGCGGGGTGGCGACGGGGATGGGCCCGGTGGCCGCGGGCCCGGGCTGTGCGGGCCCGGGCTGAGCGGGCGCGGGCTGCTCGGGTGCGGGCTGGGCGGGCGCGGGCTGCGCCGCCGTGGCCCCGGCGGGGACGGCGGGCAGCTCGGCGGTCGACGGGTTCGGGGTGCGCGGGGCCTCGGTCATCGGGCCCACGCTATGCGGCGCTGCCGACGCGGCCCGGGAGGGCCCCGGGACGTGTCGACACGTCGCCGTGTCGACCACCGGCCCCGGCCGACACGGCCGGTACCAGCGGTACTAGCCCGAAGGTCCTATGGAGACCATTCCCACCCGTATTGGACGCTGCTCCCGCCGGCAGGACCGGCGCGAGGCGAGCGGCAACGGAGCCGTTCCGGTACGTGGGGGAATCGAGAACGGCGCCACGTACCCGCCTCCGAGACGAGGAGACCGTCGTGACCGTGATCTCCGTTCCGCAGGACTTCAACGAGGACGATCTGTACGTCGATCTCCAGCCGATCTTCGACCAGTCGCTGTTCCTGAAGTGCGAGGGCTTCAACTTCGCCGGGTCGATCAAGGTCAAGGCCGCGACCGAGATGGTCGAGGCCGCCGAGCGGAACGGCCTGCTGTGCCCCGACTCGATCCTCGTCGAGTCCTCGTCCGGGAACCTGGGCGTGGCGCTGAGCATGATCGCGGCCAGCAAGGGCTACCGGTTCCTGTGCGTCACAGACCAGCGGTGCAACCTGCCGACCCGGCTGCTGATGGAGGCGCTGGGCAGCGAGGTGCACGTGATCACCGAGCCGCACCCGGTCGGCGGCTTCCTCGGCGCCCGGCTGGACTACGTCCGCGCCCTGTGCGACTCGGACTCCCGGTACGTGTGGCTGAACCAGTACACGAACGACGGCAACTGGCAGGCGCACTTCCGCACGACCGCACCGGCCATCACGCGGCAGTTCCCGATGCTCGACGTCCTCTTCGTGGGGGCCGGCACGACCGGCACCCTGATGGGCTGCGCGCGGTTCTTCGCCGAGTGGCGCCGGCCCGTCCGCGTGGTCGCGGTCGACGCCGTGGGATCGGTCTCCTTCGGCGCTCCGCCCGCCCGGCGGATGATCCCGGGCCTGGGCATGAGCGTCCACCCGCCACTGCTCGACCGCTCCTACGTCGACGACGTGGTGTGGGTCGAGGAGGCCGACGCCATCCGGGCCTGCCACCGCCTCGCCCGGCGCGGATTCCTGTTCGGCGGCTCGACCGGGACGGTGGTCAGCGGCGCGCTGCGCTGGCTGTCGGAGCACAGCGGGGAGCACCTCACCGCGGTCGCCATCGGGCCCGACCTCGGCGAGCGGTACCTCGACACGATCTACCAGACCAACTGGCTGCGGGACCTCTACGGCGAGGACGTGCTGGCCGACGGCGGCGGCGCCGTGCCGGCTCGCGCCGTCCCCCAGCCGCGGCCCCCCGAGGACGACCGGGCGCACGGTGCCGTCAACGGCTCCCTCATCCCCTGACCTGCGCCGCGCCCGAGGAGTCCACGTGCTGGGGAGAACGGTCGAGCCCGCCGACCTGACGGAGTCCGTCCCCGCGCAGGGGGCACGTCCCGCGGCGGCGGCGCCGCCGCTCGCCGACCGGCTGGCCGAGGTGCTGGCCGAGGTGCTGGAGGTCGAGCACGTGCCACCGGACGGCGACTTCTTCGCCGACCTCGGTGCCGACTCGATGCTGATGACCCGCTTCTGCGCCCGCGTGCGCAAGCGGGCCGATCTGCCGTCGGTCTCGATCAAGGACGTCTACCAGTACCCGACCGTCGGGCGGCTCGCCGCGGCGCTCGCCCCGGCTGCCGCGCCCGCCGTCCCGGAGCCCGCCGGGCCGGTGGCCGCCGACCGGTCGCTCGCCGACCGGCTGGCCGGGGTGCTGTCCGGGGTGCTGGAGGGCGCGCCGGTGCCCCCCGACAGCCAGTTCTTCGACGACCTGGGCGCCGACTCGCTGGTGATGGCCCAGTTCTGCGCGCGGATCCGCAAGGACCCCGAGCTGCCCCCGGTCTCGATCAAGGACGTCTACCAGCACCCCACCGTCGCGCTGCTCGCCGCGGCGCTGGCCCCCGCGCCGTCGCCCACCCAGCAGGCCCTCGCCGACGTGCTGGCCGAGGTCGTCGGCGGACCGGTGACCGCCGACAGCCACTTCTTCGACGACCTCGGCGCCGACTCGCTGGTGATGGCCCAGTTCTGCGCGCGGGTCCGCAAGCACGCCGGGCTGCCCTCGGTCTCGATCAAGGACGTCTACCAGCACCCCACCATCCGCGAGCTGGCCGGCGCGCTCGTCCCGACGACCCCGGCGGAGGTCCCGGCCGCAGCGGCGCCGCTCCCCTCCGCGGCGCCGGTCGCGCGCCGGGCGACCACGACGGAGTACCTGCTCTGCGGGGCGCTGCAGGTCCTGGTCTTCCTCGGGTACACGTTCCTGACCTCGTACGTGGTCATGGTGGGCTTCGACTGGATCTCCGAGGGCGGGGGCCTGCTCGACGACTACCTGCGGTCGGTCGTGGTCGCCGGCGGCACCTTCCTCGGCATGTGCCTCCTGCCGATCCTCGCCAAGTGGGTGCTCGTCGGCCGCACCAGGCCCCAGCAGATCCGCATCTGGAGCCTGGCCTACGTCCGCTTCTGGACGGTCAAGACGCTGGTGCGGGCCAACCCGCTGGTCCTGTTCTTCGTCGGCTCCCCGC
Source organism: Geodermatophilus sp. CPCC 205761 (assembly GCF_051383655.1). Lineage (NCBI taxonomy): Bacteria > Bacillati > Actinomycetota > Actinomycetes > Geodermatophilales > Geodermatophilaceae > Geodermatophilus > Geodermatophilus sp. CPCC 205761. The sequence continues at coordinate 11,775 of NZ_JALPKQ010000037.1, read as the reverse complement.
TGCACGCCCTCTACCTGCGGGCGCTCGGCGCACGGATCGGGCCCGGGGTCGTGATCATGAGCAAGCAGATCCCCGCCGCCCCCGACCTGCTGACCGTCGGCGCCGGCACGGTGATCCGCCGGGACGTGGTCTTCACCTGCTACCGGGCCCAGGCCGGCGTCATCGAGACCGGCACGGTCACCATCGGGGCCGGCGCCGTCATCGGCGACGCCGCGGTGCTCGACATCGACACCGGCGTGGGCGACGGCGCCCAGCTCGGCCACCGCTCCTCCCTGCACCGCGGGCAGGCGGTGCCCGACGGCGAGCGGTGGCACGGTTCCCCGGCGCAGCGGACCGACGTGGACTACCGGCTGGTGGAGCCGGCCCGGTGCGGCGCCCTGCGCCGGATCGTGTACTCCGTCGTGTCGCTGCTGAACGTCGTCCTCGTCACCCTGCCGCTGAGCCTGGGTGCCGTGGCGCTGCTCACCGTCGTCTTCCCCGACATCGCGGCCCTGCTGGAGGCGGGTCCGCACGCCTTCGCGGAGGTGTCGTTCTACGTCACCACGCTGGAGGTCTCCACCGCGCTGTTCTTCGGCGGGATCGTGTTCGCCCTGCTCTTCGTGGTCACGGTGCCCCGCCTGCTGCACGTTGTCATGCGGCCGGACAAGGTCTACCCCCTGTACGGCTTCCACTACTCGATCCACCGGACGATCGCCCGGCTGACCAACGTCAAGGTGTTCGGGACCCTCTTCGGGGACAGCTCCTACATCGTCCACTACCTGCGGGGCCTGGGTTACGACCTCGGCCGGGTCGTGCAGACCGGCTCCAACTTCGGCACCGGCGTCCGGCACGAGACCCCGTACCTGGTGTCCGTGGGCAGCGGGACGATGGTCGCCGACGGGCTGTCGGTCATGAACGCCGACTACTCCAGCACGTCGTTCCGCGTCTCCCGCGCGACGATCGGGGCCCGCAGCTTCCTCGGCAACGGGATCGTCTACCCCTCACGGGCGCGGACCGGCGACAACGTCATGCTGGCCACGAAGGTCCTCATCCCGATCGAGGGACCGGTCCGGCAGGACGTCGGGCTGCTGGGCTCCCCCGCCTTCGAGATCCCACGGACGGTCGACCGGGACGCGGAGTTCGACCCGATCACGAACGACCTGAGCCGCCACCTGGCCGCCAAGAACCGGTACAACCTGCGCACCATCGGCGTGTTCCTGCTGGTCGGGTGGCTGCAGTTCACCGGCATCACGCTCATCGGGCTGTCCGCCACCGAGCTCCACCACGACTTCGCCACCACGGCGGTCGCGGGCGCATCGCTGGCGACGGTCGCGTTCAACCTCTCCTTCGGCACCCTCGTCGAGTGGGTCAACCTGCGGTTCCGCCCGCTGACCCCGCAGTTCTGCTCGATCTACGACCCGTACTTCTGGTGGCACGAGCGCTACTGGAAGCTGCTGATGAGCCCCAAGATCCTCAACGGCACGCCGCTGAAGGGCCCGATGTGGCGCCTGCTCGGCGTCCGGATCGGCCGGCGGGTGTACGACGACGGCTGCGACATCCCGGAGCGCACGCTGGTCACCATCGGGGACGACGCCACGCTCAACGGTGGGGCGTGGCTGCAGTGCCACTCGCAGGAGGACGGCGCCTTCAAGTCCGGCCGCATCACCGTCGGCGCCGGCGTCACGGTCGGGATCTCCGCGTGGGTCCACTACGGCGCCACGGTCGGCGACGGCGCGGAGCTCGTGGCCGACTCCTTCCTGATGAAGGGCGAGGAGGTCCCGCCGGAGGCGCGCTGGGGCGGGAACCCGGCCGTGGAGCTGGGACCGGAGACCGCTCGCCCGGCGCTCGCGGCGGCCCCGACGCCCGCGCTCCCCACCCCGCGCGACGGCGAGGCCCCGATCCCGGTCCAGGTCCCGGTCCAGGTCCCGCGGCACCGCCACCGGGCTCCCCGCCGATCGCCGTCCGCCGTCCCGACGCAGAGGGGCAGGCACCGATGACGCTGTCGACGGAGACCGGCCGCGCGTACTGGCGGGACGTGCTCCTCGAGGGCGGCTCGACGGCGCTCCCCCGGTGGACGGCGGCTCCGGTACCGGGCTCCGCCGAGATCCGGGCGACGCTGCCCGGCGACCTGCAGGCGGCGGTCGCCCGGCGGGCCGGCGAACTGGGCGTCCCGGTGCGCACGGTGCTGCTGGCGGTGCACGCGAAGGTGCTCGCCGCGCTGTCCGGCGAGGCCGACGTCGTCACCCGGTACGTCGCGGGCGGCCGGACCCTGCCCTGCCGGCTGTCCGCCGGCCCCGGCAGCTGGCGGGCGCTGGTCCGCGACGCGCACCGGGCCGAGTCGGAGCTGCTGGCGCACGCGGACTTCCCCGTCGACGCGCTGCTCGCGGAACTCGGCACCGCCGGGCCGTCGTCGGAGGCGGTCTTCGACCCGACCGGTGCGGGTGCCGTCGACGACGCCGTGCTGCAGGTGGCGGTGGACGGCGGTCTGCGGCTGCGGGTCCGGACCGACGCGCTCGACGCCGGCTGCGCGGCCCGGATCGCGGGGTACCACCGCACCGCACTGGAGCTGCTGGCCGCCGACCCGGACGCCGAGCACGGGCGGCAGAGCCTGCTGTCGGCCGAGGAGCTCGACGTCCAGCTCGACGAGCTGGCCGGCCCCGCCCGCGAGCTGCCCGACCGGCGCTGGCACGAGCTGGTCGAGGCCCGGGCGGCCGCGGCTCCCGACGCCGTCGCCGCCGTGCTCGGGGACCGGCGGTGGACCTACCGCGAGCTGAACGCGCGGGCCAACCAGCTGGGCCGGGCCCTGCTGGCCCGGGGCCTGCGCCGGGAGGGCGTGGTCGCGGTCGTGACCGAACGCGACCTGGACTGGATGGCCGCCGTCCTCGCCGTCGCCAAGGCCGGGGGCGCCTACCTGCCGATCGAGCCGCACTTCCCCGCCGACCGCATCGCCACCACCCTCACCCGCGCCGGGTGCGAGCTGGTGCTGACCGAGGCCGGCAGCACCGCCGCCCTCGACGAGGCGCTGGCGTCGCTGCCCGGCGTGCGGTCGGTGCGGGTCGACGCGGCCTGCGCGGAGGGGCACGCGGACACCGACCTCGGGATCGCGGTCGCACCGGACCAGCTGGCCTACGTCTACTTCACCTCCGGCTCCACCGGGCAGCCCAAGGGCGCCATGTGCGAGCACGCCGGGATGCTCAACCACCTGTTCGCCAAGATCGACGACCTCGGGATCGGCGAGGGGCAGGTGGTCGCCCAGACCGCGCCGCAGTGCTTCGACATCTCGCTGTGGCAGCTGGTGTCCGCGCTCCTCGTCGGCGGCCGCACCCTGCTGGTGCCGCAGGACGTGGTCCTCGACGTCGAGCGGTTCGTCGACACGGTCGTCGAGGGTCGGGTCTCGGTGCTGCAGGTCGTGCCGTCCTACCTCGAGGTCGTGCTCGCCTACCTGGAGGCGCACCCGCGCGAGCTCCCCGACCTGCGCTGCGTCTCGGTCACCGGGGAGGCGCTCAAGCGGGAGCTGGCGCAGCGCTGGTTCGCCACCGCGCCCGGCATCGCCCTGGTCAACGCCTACGGGCTCACCGAGACCTCCGACGACACCAACCACGAGGTCATGCACCGGGCGCCCGACGGCGACCGCGTACCGCTGGGCCCCCCGATCGCCAACGTGCAGGTGCGGATCGTCGACGAGCACCTCTCCCCGGTGCCGCTGGGCGCCCCGGGCGAGATCGTCTTCGCCGGGGTGTGCGTGGGCCGCGGCTACGTCAACGACCCCGACCGCACCCGTGCGGCGTTCCTGCCCGACCCGCTGCGCGAGGGGCAGTGGCTGTACCGCAGCGGGGACCACGGCCGCTGGCGCCCGGACGGGAAGCTGGAGTTCCTCGGCCGCCGGGACAACCAGGTCAAGATCGCCGGCTTCCGCATCGAGATCGGCGAGATCGAGAACGCGCTGCTGCGGGCGCCCGGGGTCCGGGACGGCGCCGTGGTCGTCGCGGGCGGAGGCGGCCAGACCCGTCGGCTCGTGGCGTTCTGCACGGGCCCCCGCCCGCTGGATGCCGACCAGCTCGGCGAGCACCTGGCGCGGTCCCTGCCGGCGTACATGGTGCCGTCGGTCCTGCACTGGCGGACGAGCCTGCCGCTGACCCCGAACGGCAAGACCGACCGCAAGGCGCTGACCGCGCTGGCCGGGGAGCTGGCGGAGCTGGCCGAACCGGCCGGGCCCGCGGCTCCGCGCACCCCGGCCGAGCAGCGGCTGGCCGCGGCCTGGGCCCAGGTGCTCGGCGTGCCGATCGACCGGATCGGCCGGCACGACTCCTTCTTCGACCTCGGCGGCACGTCCCTGTCGGCGGTGAAGCTGGCGATCGCGTTGGACCGCGCCGTGACCCTGAAGGACGTCGTCCGCGTGCCGGTCCTGGCCGAGCTCGCCGAGCTGCTGCCCACCCCCTGAGCCCGACCCGGAGGAACCGCCATGTCGACCCTGTCCCTGCTCGACCTGGACCTGCGCGAGGGGGCGGTCGCGGTGCTGCGGGCCGAGGCCGGCGGGAACGCCTCGGGCTGGGCGTCCGCGCACCGCGAGGCGCTGCGCGCGGTCGTCGTCGAGCGCGGCGCCGTCCTCGTCCGCGGCCTCGGCCTGGGCGACGCCGACGGCACCGCCGCCGTGCTGGCGCGGCTGACCGACCGCGTGCAGGTGGAGCTGGAGGCCTTCGCGCCCCGGCAGCCGCTCACCGGCGGCCTCTACTCCTCGACGCCGTGGCCGGCCAACCAGCCCATGTGCATGCACCACGAGCTCAGCTACGCCCTCGAGGTCCCCGGCCTGCTGGCGTTCACCTGCCTGTCCGCGCCCACGACCGGGGGTGCGACCGCGCTGGCGGACGCCCCCACGGTGCTGGCCGCGCTGCCGGCCGGGCTGGTCGAGCGCGTCGAGCGGGAGGGCTGGCTGCTGGTCCGCAGCTACAACGACGAGATCGGCGCCTCGCTGGCCGAGGCCTTCGGCACCGACGAGCGCGAGGCGGTGGAGGCCTACTGCCGCGCGCACGCCATCGAGACCGACTGGCAGCCGGACGGCTCGCTGCGCACCCGGCAGCGGCGGCGAGGCGTCGTCCGCCACCCGGTGACCGGCGTGCGGTGCTGGTTCAACCAGATCGCGTTCCTCAACGAGTGGACCCTCGCCCCCGAGGTGCGCGAGTACCTCGTCGACGTCTACGGCGAGGACGGGCTGCCGTTCACCACCCGCTACGGCGACGGGGAGCCCATCGGCGAGGACGTCGTCGCGGAGATCAACGCGGTGTACGAGTCCGCCACCGTCCGCGAGCCGTGGCAGGCCGGTGACCTGCTGCTGGTCGACAACGTCCGGACGGCGCACAGCCGCGAGCCCTTCGAGGGCCCCCGCGAGGTGGTCGTCGCGCTGGCCGACCCGGTGCGCCTGCTCGGCTGGTCCCCGACGGAGGAGGGAGCACCCCGATGACCACCGTCCCGCACGCCACCGTGCCGGCGTTCGCCGTCGTGCCCGGAGCGCAGGTCAGCTCCGCGCTGGAGGGCCGCGAGAAGGAGCTGGTGGAGCTGGTGGAGGCCACCTACCGGCTGCACGCCGCCGGGGCCTCGGTGAACCCGCCCTCGTACTTCCTGCGGTTCCCCGACCGCCCGAGCGCCCGGATCATCGCGCTGCCCGCCTCGATCGGCGGGGAGATCCGCGTCGACGGGATCAAGTGGATCTCCAGCTTCCCGGAGAACGTGTCGGCCGGGATCCCCCGCGCCTCCGCCGTCCTGGTGCTCAACGACCACGACACCGGATATCCGTTCGCGTGCCTGGAGGCCTCGGTCATCAGCGCCACGCGCACCGCCGCCTCGGCGGCGTCGGCGGCGGACTGGCTCAGCCGGGGGCGTGTCCGGCCGGCCCGGATCGGGTTCTTCGGGGTCGGGCTGATCGCCCGCTTCGTGCACACGTTCCTCGCCGGCACCGGCTGGTCCTTCGACGAGATCGGCGTGTACGACACCTCGCCCGAGAGCGCGGCCGGCTTCCGCGGCTACCTCGACCGCGCCGGCACGCCCGGCCGGGTCACCGTGTACGACGACCCCGAGCAGCTGGTCCGCGGCAGCGACCTGGTGGTGTTCGCGACGGTCGCGGCCCGCCCGCACGTCACCGACGTGTCCTGGTTCGACCACGCCCCGGTCGTCCTGCACGTCTCGCTGCGCGACCTGGCGCCGGAGGTGCTGCTGACGGCCACCAACGTCGTCGACGACGTGGAACACTGCCTCAAGGCCGAGACCTCCCCGCACCTGGCCGAACAGCTCACCGGCAACCGGGACTTCCTCGCCGGCACCCTCGCCGACGTGATGGACGGCCGGGTGCCGGTGCCGGCCGACCGGACGGTCGTCTTCTCGCCGTTCGGTCTCGGCGTGCTCGACCTCGCCGTCGGCAAGTTCGTCTACGACGAGGTCCTGCGCAGCGGTTCCCTGCGAACCGTCGACGGGTTCTTCTCCGAGCTCCGCCGTTACGGATGACCGGTGCCGACCCGTGGACGCGATGGTCCCGCCGCTGGCGCCCGGCGTCGCCCAGGTGTGGTGGGCCCGGGCCGAGGAAGCCCGCCCGGAGCACGACGACCTGCTGACGCCCGCTGACCGGTTGCGGCGGTCGAGGCTGCGGCGCGCCGCGGACCGCCGCCGGTCGACGGTGGCCACCGCGGTGGTCCGCCTCGTCCTGGGCGCGCACGCCGCCGCCGCGCCCACGGCGCTGTGGATCGACCGCACCTGCGCACGGTGCGGCGGGCAGCACGGCCGGCCCTGGCTGCCGGAGGCGCCGGAGCTGCACTTCTCGGTCTCCCACTCCTCGGGCTGCGTCGCCGTCGCGGTGTGCCGGGACGGCCTCGTCGGGATCGACGTCGAGGAGGTCGGGCTCTACGACGAGGACGAGCTGACCTGCATCGCCGGGCAGGCGCTCGCCCCGGAGGAGCAGGCGGAGCTGGCCCGCCAGCCGCTGCGGGCCCGCCCGGAGGCGTTCACCACCTACTGGACCCGGAAGGAGGCCCTGGTCAAGGCGACCGGCGAGGGCCTGGCGACGCCGCTGGACCAGCTGGTCGTCTCACCGCCCTGGGCGCCGCCGCGGGTGCTGCGCTGGGCCGGCCACGACGACGCGGGGCTGGCGCTGCACCCGCTGGACCCGCCCCCCGGCCTGGTGGCCGCGCTGGCCGTCGTCGGCGCGGCCGAGGTCCGGGTGGAGGAGTGCTCCGCCCGGGGGCTGCTCGATCAGACCAGCCTGCGGCTGCCCGGGGCCACCACCCGCAGCCAGCGGTGCCCGTAGCCCTCGAGGGCCAGCTCCACCCCGCCGTCCTCCCCCACGGCCTCCTGGCCGGCCTGCAGCAGGTCCACGAGCAGGTGCTCGGCTCCGCAGTCGTCCAGGGTGACCGGCACCTGCCGCGGCTCGGGTCCGAGGTTGTGGACGGCGACCAGGGCGCCGTCGTCCCAGCTGCAGAGGTGGGCCAGGACCTCGGCGTGCGGCTGGTCGAGGACCGTGTACGTCCCCCAGCCCAGCTCCGGGGACTCCCGGTAGCGGCGGATCAGCAGCTTCATGAACGACAGCAGCGAGTCCGGGTCGTGCCGCTGGGCGGCGACGTTGACGAACTCCGGGGCGAACCCGCCGTCGACCACCGGGCCGGGCAGCCGGTCGGGGTCGGCGGTGGAGAAGCCGCCGTTGGCCTCGGCGGTCCACTGCATCGGCGTCCGGACGGCGAGCCGGCCCTCGGCGTCGAGGTCCTCGCCCATGCCGATCTCCTCGCCGTAGAAGAGCACCGGCGTCCCCGGCAGGGAGAACAGCAGGCTGTAGACCATCCGCACCCGCCGCGGGTCGCCGTCCAGCATCGGCGGCAGCCGGCGGCGCAGCCCCCGGCCGTAGACCTGCATCCGTTCCTCGGGGCCGAAGGCGGCGAACACCTCCTTGCGCTCGTCCTCCGACAGCTTGTCGAGGGTGAGCTCGTCGTGGTTGCGGACGAAGGTGGCCCACTGGCTGTCCGGTGAGACGGCGGGGCGCTCGGTGAGGGCGGTGCGCAGCGGCTCGGCGTCGGCCCGCGCGAGGGACAGGTAGAGAGCCTGCATGCCGATGAAGTCGAACAGCATCGTCAGCTCGTCGCCGTCCGGTCCGCCGAAGAACTCCAGCTGCTGCTCGTGCGGCAGGTTCACCTCGCCGAGCAGGATGCCGTCACCGGTGCGCCGGCCCAGCAACTGCCGCAGGGCGCGCAGGTACTGGTGCGGGTCGGGGAGGGCGTCGGCGTCGTCCGGCTCCACCTCGAGGAAGAAGGGGACGGCGTCGACGCGGAACCCCGACAGCCCGAGCTGCAGCCAGAAGCCCATGATCTTGGCGACCTCGTCGCGGACCCGCGGCTCGCTGACGTTCAGGTCGGGCTGCTCCTTGTAGAAGCGGTGCTGGTACCACTCCTCCGTCGCCTCGTTGTAGGTCCAGGTGCTGTCCTCCTGGTCGGGGAAGACCACCTGGTCGGAGGTGTCCGGCGGCTCGTCGTCCCGCCAGACGTAGAAGTCGTGGAACGGGTCGTCCCGGCTCTGCCGGGCCCGCTGGAACCACGGGTGCTGGATCGAGGTGTGGTTGACGACCAGGTCGGCGATCACCCGCATGCCGCGGTCGCGCGCCGTCCGGATGACCTCCACCAGGTCGCCGTGGGTGCCCAGCCGGGGGTCGACGCCGTAGAAGTCGGTGATGTCGTACCCGTCGTCGCGCTCGGCGGTCGGGTAGAAGGGCATGAGCCACACACACGTGACGCCGAGGTCGGCGAGGTGGTCGATGCGCTGCGCCAGGCCCTCGAAGTCGCCGCAGCCGTCGCCGTTCCAGTCCAGGTAGGTCTCGACGTCCAGGCAGTAGACGACGGCGGTCTTCCACCAGAGGTCGCTCGTGTCGGTGATGCGCATGGCGGGGTCCTCTCCCTGGGGTGCCCCGTCCCTACCGCAGATCGCCCGCCGGTGCGACCTCCGCGTCGTTCACCAGTTGGAAGAGGACGTGGTCCTGCCAGCGCCCGGCGATGCGCAGGTAGCGCGGTGCGAGGCCGATCCGCTGGAAGCCGTTGTGCCGGAGCACGGCCTGCGAGGCGTGGTTGTGCACGAGGGTGCCGGCCTCGAGGCGGTGCAGCCCGCCCTCGCCGAACGCGTGCCGCACCATCGCCGCCACAGCCGCGCTCGCCACGCCGCGGCCGGTGACGTGCCGGGCCACCCAGTAGCCGAGGACGCCGGAGAGGAACGGCCCACGGACGATGTTGTTCACCGTGACGCGGCCGACCGGTTCCCCGTCGAGCAGGACCACCCCGGGCAGGACGGCGCCCTCCCGGTACCGGTCGAGGGCCGTGACGGCCTCGGCGCGCTGGTACTCCTCGGTGGCGTAGTCGGCAGGGCGCTCGGGATCCCACGGGGCGAGGTGCTCGCGGTTGGCGGCCAGCAGGCGCGCCAGCGCGGGGGCGTCGTCCGCGGTGACCATGCGCACGGCGACGTCCACGCCGTCGCGACCTGGGCGGGGCGCGCTCACTCGCCGAGCCGCTCCAGCAGGACGGCCACGCGCACGCGGGCCGCGGCGAGATCCGGCCGGCCGCACCCCGTGTGGCGGTTGAGCAGCTCGGCCGCCCGGCGCAGGTCCGGCGCCGACATCGGCTCGCCAGCGTTGACCCGCCGGACCACGTCGTCCACCTCGTCCATGCCGCCCCCCGTCTCCCGTGTCGATCTCTTCTTCGCCGCACCCGTCCCCGGTGGATGCGGCGGCGTCCCCGCCCGGTCAGGCGATGCCGGCGGGCTGCGGTTCCTGCGCCGGGCGGCGCGGCCCGGCGGGACCCGGCGGGTCGACGGCCACGGCCGGACCGGGCGTGGTGACGTCGAGCCGCGGCAGGACCTTCTCGCCGAAGGCGTCGAGGAAGGCGATCTGGTCGCCACCGACCTGGTGCAGGTAGACGTCGTCGAAGCCGAGCTCGACGTACTCGGCGATCCAGGCGGCGTGCTGGCCGAGGTCGGCGGAGACGCGGACGGCGCCGGTGACGGCCTCGGGGGTCACGTGCGCGCTGGCCTGCTCGAAGGCCGCAGGGCTGTCGAGGTCCCAGCACAGCGGTGGGGGGAAGACGTTGCTGCGCCACTGGTCGTGGGCCTGCGCCAGCGCGCGGTCCGGGTCGGGGTCCCAGCTGACGTGGACCTGGAGGACGAGCTTGCCCTGGCCGCCGGCGTCCCGGTAGGCGGCGATCATCTCGCGCAGCTTGTCGTGCGGCTGGTTGATCGTGACCAGGCCGTCGGCCCAGTCCGCGCCCCTGCGCGCGGTGGCCACGCTCACCGCCGGGGCGATGAGGGCGGGCTGCTGCTCCGGCAGGGTGTAGACGCGGGCGCGGTCGACGGTGACCAGCCCGTCGTGGCTGACCTCCTCCCCCGCCAGCAGCGCCCGGATGACGTCGACGCACTCCCGCAGCCGGGCGTCACGCTGCTCCTTGCGCGGCCACTTGTCTCCGGTGACGTGCTCGTTCATCGCCTCGCCGCTGCCCAGGGCGACCCAGAACCGGCCGGGGAACATGGCGCCGAGGGTGGCGATCGCCTGGGCGACGATCACCGGGTGGTAGCGCTGGCCGGGGGCGTTGACCGCGCCGAACGGCAGGCCCGTCGTGGCGAGCGCCGCGCCGAGCCAGGACCACGCGAAGCCGGAGTGGCCCTGCCGCGGGTTCCACGGCGTGAGGTGGTCGGAGCACATGGCGGCCGTGAAGCCCACCTGCTCGGCGTGCTGCACGGCCCGCAGGAGTTCGCCGGGGTGCACCTGCTCGTGCGAGTTGTGGAACCCGATCACCGTCATGTCCGGCCCCTACCCCGCCTCCCCCGGCCTCTACCTGTGCGCTCGGACGTACTGCCGTTTCCGGACGACCCGCGGCGGCAGAAGGGTGGTGGGTCGTCGGCGGGGTCGGGTGCCGGCGGTGGCTCGGGTGGGGGTTCGGTCAGGACCCGGCTGCCGGTGAGGGACGGATTCGGTTCCGGTCGATGGCCGGGTGGTCGGGTGGTGCGGGTGACCCCGCTGGGGTGGTCACCGACAGCACCCCGTCGGGGGTGATCGCGTAGCTCCAGCCCGGCGCGTGGGTCTTGAGCCGGTGGTGGCGGCGGCACAGGCAGCTCAGGTTCGCGCACGACGTCGCCCCGCCGCGGGCGTGCGGGATCACGTGGTCCAGGTCGGCCCAGCCGGCGGCGTTGGCACAGCCGGGGTGGCGGCGGCAGGTGCGGTCCCGGGTCTCGATCCAGCGGCGTTGCGCGTCCGACGGGGTGTAGCGGTCCACCGGTGGCGGCCGGTCCAGCACCGGACAGCGGCAGCCGGTGTGGCCGTGGGTGGGGCAGCCGCGGCGGGCGATCCGCTCGAGCTCGCGGCGGGTGGTGGTGGCCCGCAGCGCCCCACCGGCGTCGGTGATCGCGATGGTCAGGGTGCCGCCGGCCGGCGCTGGCCAGGGCGTGCGGCAGCTTGGCGACCAGCTCGGACATGCCGTCCCCGACCGGCCGGACGGTCACGTTCGCGCCGCGGGCGGCGTCCCGGCGGCGCCGGTCGGCGGCCCCGGCGTCCCGCGCGGCCAGCTCGGCCTGCACGGCCGCGATCAGCCGGCGGATCGACAGCCGCCCGGCCCGGGGCAGCACCGCCGCCTTCACCTGAGCGATGATCGCCGGATCGGTGGCGCGGGCCTTCCAGCCCAGCTCGCCGGCGATCGCCCGGGCCCGCGGCCAGTCCAGCCGGCCCTCGGCGGGTGTGTCAGCTGGCCTGTGTAAGTGCCTGACTCGGTGATGGGTCAGGCCAGGTCGAGCCGG
>NZ_JALPKQ010000036.1:0-60893 GCF_051383655.1 Geodermatophilus sp. CPCC 205761 | reverse complement strand
GACTTCGCCGCGCCGCCCTCGGCCGGCCCGCCGGTCTACCCGCCGGCGCCGCGCCCCGCGCCGTCGGACCGCCCGGCCGGCACCGCCCCCGGGACCGACCGGTGAGCCGCCGGGCCTGAGACCGCAGGTCCCGGCCGCGCCCCGGCGGGGCGCCGTCCCAGCCACGGCCCCCGCCGGACGGGCATCCTGGCGCGGTGGCGGACGACGAGGCAGGGGGGCAGCCGGGCGCCGAGGGCGTCCGGAGCCGGGTCACCGGCGCCCCCGGCACCGGCCCGCGCCGCCCGGAGTGGCCCGACGGCGCCGGCCGCCGCCGGCCCTCGGGGCGGGACCGCGACACCCCGCGGCCCGTCGCCCCGGTCGTCTGGACGGCGGCCGCGGTCTGCGCCGTGTCGCTCGCAGTACTGGTGTTCGCCGCCCGCCGGCCCGAGGTCCTGCAGGCGATGGACGAGGCGGTGCGGGACCGGCTGGCGACCGCCGACGGCGACCCGGCGTTCGCCGCCGACCTCGCCGCCCTGGGTCCGGTGCTGGGCTACCGGGTGCTGTGGGTGCCGACCGCCGCCCTGCTGGTGTGGGCGGCCCGCTGGCGGCACCTGGCCGTCTACCTCGGCAGCATCTCGCTGATGGCCGCCATCGCCCAGATCGCGGCGGGGGAGACGCAGCTGGCACAGGTCGTGCGCAGCGGCGTCACCGGGTCCGCGGTGAGCCTGGACCTGCCGGCCTGGCCGGTCATCGTGCTGTCCACGGTGGCAGCGGCCAGCCTGTACGCCCTGGCGCCGAGCGGCCCGGCGCGCCGCTGGGGGTGGGCCGCCGTCGTGGTGCTGGTGGCCGGCTTCGTCGCGGCGCGGGTCGCCCTCGGCCTCGACGCGCTCACGCTGGCCGTCGTCAGCGCGGTGCTGGGGGCGAGCGCGGCGGTGCTGGTCTTCGCCGTGCTGGCGCCGGAGTCCGAGTTCCCGGTGACCTACCGGCGCCGGGTGAAGGCCCACCTGGACCTGGACGAGGAGCGCACCGGCCGGGTGCTCGCCGCCGTCCGCGACCAGCTCGGTCTCGAGCTGGCCGACATCCACCCATACCGGCTGGACGGCTCGGCCGGCTCCACGCCGTGCCGGCTGACGCTGGCCCACGGCCCGCCCGAGCACCTGTTCGGCAAGCTCTACGCGACCAGCCACATGCGCTCGGACCGCTGGTACAAGCTGGCCCGCGTGCTCCGCTGGGGCCGGCTGGAGGACGAGGCGCCGTTCTCCTCGGTGCGCCGCCTGGTCCAGCACGAGGACTACATGCTCCGGCTGCTGCGGGACGGCGGGGTGCGGGTGCCCGAACCGCTGGGCGTGGTCGAGGTGCTGCCCGGCCGCGAGTACCTCCTGGTCACCGAGCTGGTGCCCGACGCCGTCGAGCTGCTCGACTCCCCGGTGGACGACGCGATCGTGGACGACGCGTTGCGTCAGGTGCTCACCCTGTGGTCGGCCGGGGCCGCGCACCGGGACCTCAAGCCGTCCAACGTGCTGGTCCAGGGCGACCGGGTGTACCTGGTCGACGTCTCCTTCGGCGAGCTGCGTCCCTCGCGCTGGCGGCAGGCGGTCGACCTCGCCGACATGATGCTGACCCTCGCCGTGGTCGCCGGGCCGCGCCGGGTGGTGGAGCGGGCAGCGGCCTTCTTCGAGCCCGAGGAGATGGCGGAGGCGTTCGCGGCCACCAACGCGCTCACCGTCCCGCGGCAGTTGGCCACCCGGATCGCCGAGACCCGCCCCGACCTGGTGGAGGAGTTCCGCGCCCTGCTGCCCGAGTGCCAGCGGATCCGGACGCAGCGCTGGAGCGTGCGGCGGGTGCTCCTGGCCGTGGCGACCGGAGCCGGCGCCGTCCTCGCCGTGGCGCTCCTGGCCCTCAACCTGCGGGCCGGCGGGCTGCTGTGAGCCGGGGCACTCAGCCCGCCCGGCCGGCCGCCTCCCGCAGCCGGTCCGCCACCTCGTCGTCCACCTCGGCCACGTCGTGCACCTCCAGGTGGTGCACCCAGTGCCGGCTCGAGGGGTGGGCGACCTCCTTCCACCGCGGCGACGGGTCCTCCCGGCCGAGGGCGAGCGAGAGGACCACCTCGGCGCCGGGACGGGCGAGGTACCGGCCGGGCAGCCACAGCCAGGCGAAGCCGCGCCGGCGCCGGAACGCCACCTGGCTGGGCGTGACCCGGACGTCGGCCCCGCCCGCCGCCGCGAGGACCTCACCGACCCGGTCGAACACCGCCCGGCCCAGCGGGCTGCCGGCGAGGTACTCCTCCGCGTCCACCGGTCCTCCCGTCGCCGGCCGCACGATCCGCTCGATCCACCGCGCCGGAAGGTCTGTCGCGCGGCCTCCGGAGGCGGCACGGTGTGCGCCGTCCCCCCAGTGGCGCGGGCGGCCGGCTCGAGGAGATCGAGGTCTTCCCATGGTGGTCCACCCAGACGTCCGGCGCGTGGTGCCGGGCACCCCGGAGGTGGCGTTCGCCGAGCTCGGGCGCGTCCTGCTCGAGGCGCGGCCCCTCCCGGCGACCCTCGGCCTGGTCGCCCGGCTCGCCGCCGCCATCCTCGACCCCACCGCCGAGGCGTCGGTGACCCTGTCCCGGGACGGCCGGCTGGCCTCGATCGGCGCGACCGGCCCCCGCGCGGCGCGGCTGGACGAGCAGCAGTACGCGGGCATCCCCGGTCCGTGCGTGGACGCGGCGCGCACCGGCGGCACCGTCGCGATCGAGGACACCGCGACCGAACGGGTCTATACCGAGTTCGCCCGCGCGGCGGCACGTGCCGGCGTCACGGCCGTGCTGGCGGTCGGGCTGCCGCCCGGGGCACGGATCGGCGGGGCGCTGACCCTCTACCGCACCGCCGCCGGCCGGTTCGGCCCGGTCGCGGTCGAGCTGGCGCGGGCCTTCGCCGGGTACGCGGCCGGCGCGGTCGCGGCCGTGCAGCCCCGGCAGCCGACCCGGGAGACCCGGGTGACCATGCAGTCCCGGGCGGTGATCGAGCAGGCGAAGGGCGTGCTCATGGCCCGCCACCACTGCTCGGCCGAGGAGGCCTTCAGCCGGCTGGCCACCGAGTCCCAGCGCACCAACCGCAAGCTGCGCGACCTCGCCGTCGACCTCGTGACCGCGGTCCAGCGGGCCGACGTCGCCGGAGGGACCGTCCCCGGGGGGACGTGAGCGGCCCGGCGTTTGTGCTGGTGGCGGTGCGCCTACCAGGCTGGGGGAGTTCCCGACCCCCGGAGGGCAGCATGCAGAGCACCGCGACGGACCTCACCGCGACACCGGAGTGGGCCCGCCTGGCCGAGCACCACCGCACCCTGGCCGGCCGGCACCTGCGGGAGCTGTTCGCCGAGGACCCCGACCGGGGGCGCCGGTTCGCCGCGCGCGCCGGTGACCTCTACCTGGACTTCTCCAAGCACCGGGTCACCGACGAGACGCTGCGCCTGCTGGTCGAGCTCGCGGAGCGGGCCGGGCTGCGCGAGCGGATCGACGCGATGTTCCGCGGCGAGCACGTCAACCCGACCGAGGACCGCGCGGTCCTGCACGTGGCCCTGCGTGCGCCGGCGGGCCGGCAGCTCGTCGTCGACGGGCAGGACGTGACCGCCGACGTGCACGCGGTGCTGGCGCGGATGCGGGCCTTCGCCGAGCGGGTGCGGTCCGGGGAGTGGGTGGGGCACACCGGCCGGCGGATCCGGGCGGTGGTCAACATCGGCATCGGCGGCTCGGACCTCGGCCCGGCGATGGCCTACACGGCGCTGCGCGCATTCAGCGACCGCGACCTCACCGCGCGGTTCGTCTCCAACGTCGACCCGACCGACTTCGCCGAGGCCAGCCGCGACCTCGACCCGGCCGAGACGCTGTTCGTCGTCTGCTCCAAGACGTTCACCACGCTGGAGACGCTCACCAACGCGACGGTGGCCCGCGACTGGCTGCTGGCGGGCCTCGGCGGCGACGCGTCCGCCGTCGCCAAGCACTTCGCGGCGGTCTCCACCAACACCGAGGCGGTGCGGGAGTTCGGCATCGACCCGGCCAACATGTTCGAGTTCTGGGACTGGGTGGGTGGCCGCTACTCGTTCACGTCGGCCATCGGCCTGTCGCTCATGGTGGCGATCGGGCCGGACGCCTACGACGAGATGCTGGCCGGCTTCGCCACCGTCGACGAGCACTTCCGGACCGCGCCGTTCGAGTCGAACCTGCCGGTCCTCCAGGGGCTGCTGAACGTCTGGTACACGGACTTCTTCGGCGCGCAGACCCACGCCGTCCTGCCCTACAGCCAGTACCTGTCCCGGCTGCCGGCGTACCTGCAGCAGCTGACGATGGAGAGCAACGGCAAGTCGGTCCGCTGGGACGGGCAGCCGGTGACGACGTCGACCGGCGAAGTGTACTGGGGCGAGCCGGGCACCAACGGCCAGCACGCCTTCCACCAGCTGCTGCACCAGGGGACGGCGCTGGTGCCGGCGGACTTCATCGGCTTCGGCGAGCCCAACCACGACATCGGCGAGATGCACGACCTGCTGATGGCCAACCTGTTCGCCCAGTCCGCGGTGCTCGCCTTCGGCCGGACGGCCGAGGAGGTCGCCGCCGACGGGACGCCGGCCGAGCTCGTGCCGCACAAGGTGATGCCCGGGAACCGGCCGTCGACGACGATCCTCGCGCCGAAGCTGACGCCGTCGACGCTGGGCCAGCTCGTCGCCCTCTACGAGCACACCGTGATGACGCAGGGCGTCATCTGGCAGATCGACTCGTTCGACCAGTGGGGTGTGGAGCTGGGCAAGGTGATGGCCCGCCAGCTGGAGCCCGCGCTGACCTCGGCCGAGGCGCCGCAGGTCGACCAGGACCCCTCGACGACGGCCCTGGTCGAGCACTACCGGCGGCTGCGCGGCCGCCCCGTCCGAGGTCCGGAGGGCTCCTAGTCCTCGATGACGTCCAGTCCCTGCTCCCGCAGCAGGGCCAGGTGGTCCAGCATCCCCTTCAGGACCTCCGGGTCGTGGCCCTCCCAGCCGTCCACCTCGCCGACGACGCGCAGCGGGTGGCGGGTGCGGTAGGACTGCGTGGGGTTGCCGGGGAACCTCTTGTCGGTCACGTTCGGGTCGTCCTCGAAGGGACCCAGGGGTTCCACGACGTAGATGTGCCCCAGCTCCCCGGTGCCGGCCAGCGCGGTCGCCAGCTCCGCTCCCCAGGCGGCGGTGTCCACGAGCGCGGTGAAGTAGACGTTGTTCGACACCCGGCCCTCCTGGAAGTTGGAGCCGCGGCCGGGAACCAGCTCGGCGCCGACCTCGAGTACGGACTTCGTCCCGTGGTAGAAGGGCCCCCGGATGTGCTCGCAGTGCTCGTAGGTCACCGGGACGTGGCTGCCGCCGTTCTCGCCCATCGCCGTCTCCCCGGGGGCGGTCAGGAGCGCTTCAGCTCGGCGAAGGTGTCGGCGACCCAGTCGGCGATGAAGGTGCTGACGTAGGGCAGGTGGTCCAGCCCGATGTGCTCGGTCGCGCCCTCCTCGGGCGTGAACACCCGCAGCTCTCGCTTGGGGGAGTTGACCGCCTGGTCGTAGGAGCGGTGCGCGTACTCCAGCGGGATCTGCCGGTCGTTGGCCCCGTGCGCGATGAGGAACGGCACGGTGATCTTCTCGACGACGCCGTCGAGGTGGACGTCGTCGGCGAACTCGATGAACGCGTCGAGGTCGTCGTGGCCCCACACCCACAGCACGTGCTCCCAGTAGTGGGGCACCGGGCGCTCGCCCTCGCGCTCCAGCCGGCGGCGCTGGACGGCGCCCCAGTCGTGGTTGGCGCCCCAGGCGACGCAGAGGGCGAAGCGCTTCTCGAACGCGGCGGCGCGGGGGGAGTAGTACCCGCCCAGCGACCAGCCGACGATGCCGATGGCGGCCGCGTCGACGTCGTCCCGCTGCTCCAGCCAGTCGACGGCCGCGCCGGCCCACGCCTCGGTGTCGATGCGGGCGGCCAGCCCCTGCAGCCGCAGCGCCTCACCGGTGCCCGGCTGGTCGAGCATCAGGCAGGAGATGCCGCGGGCGGCGAGCTCCTCCCAGTGGCCCGAGGAGTACATGTGCTCCTTGGTCGAGTCCAGGCCGTTGACCAGCACGATCACCGGGGCGGGGCCGGCGTCGGTCGCGGGGGCGGCGCTGAGGTAGGCCGGCAGCGTGGTGCCCTCGTAGGGGATCTCGACGCGGGAGACCCGCGGGCTGTGCAGGGCGAAGGCCTTCTCCGCCAGCTCCAGCACCCGCTTGTAGGTGGGCACCCGGTTCGGGTCGGAGTGGGCCAGCATCCGCTCGGCCTGGCACAGGTAGTTGGTGGCGCGGGAGTACAGCTGGCCGGCGGTGCGGGTGTGCCCGGCCTTCTCCGCGTCCTCGGCCTGCCCGACCAGCTGGTCGGTCAGCGCCGTCCACGCGCGGAGGAAGTCCGGCGTCCCGGCGTCCTCGCCCTGCTGGGCGGCGTCCTTGATCGGCCGGCAGGCGCGGTCGACCTCGTCGATCAGCCCGCCGGAGTTGAGGGTGGCGACGACGCCCAGGTTCCAGACGTAGTTGCCCGGGAAGTACTCGAACACGGGGGTTCCTCTCTCGGTGTGCTCAGGAAGCGGTGCCGACGGCGTCGCTGATCGACTTCACGCCGCCGTGGGCGGTCATCCCGCCGTCGACGGGGATCTCCGCGCCGGTGATGAACGAGGCCTCGTCGCTGACGAGGAACAGCACCAGGGGCGCGACCTCGTCGACGGTGCCGGTGCGGCCGAGCGGGGTCTCGGCGACGTTGGCGTCGCGGAACGCCGGGGCGGCCGAGGCGGTCATCGGCGTCTCGATGTACCCGGGGTGCACGGTGTTGACCCGGATGCCGCGCGGCCCGAGCTCCAGGCAGGCGGCCTTGGCCAGACCGCGCAGCGCCCACTTCGACGCGGTGTAGGCGACCGGGAAGTGCCCGGTCAGTGCCGCCACCGAGCCGACCACGACGACCGACCCGCCGGCGGTCATCAGCGGGGTGAGCGACTGGATGCCCAGCAGCGTTCCGGTGACGTTGACGTCGGAGACCCGGGCGAGGTCGGCGGGGTCGAGGTCGGCCAGCCGGGCCCGCCAGGTGACGCCGGCGTTGGCGACCAGCCCGTCGACCCGGCCGTACCGGGCTCCCAGGTCAGCGGCGAGCGCCGTCCAGCCGGCGCCGTCGGTGACGTCGAGCTGCCGGTAGTCCGCGCCGCCGAGGTCCTCGGCCGGCGCCGGCGACAGGTCGCAGCCGATGACCGTGGCGCCCTCAGCGGCGAGCAGCCGCGCCTCGGCCGCCCCCTGGCCCTGGCCGGCGCCGGTGACGACGACGACCTTGCCCGCCACTCTCACGAGAGGCGCTTGCGGGCCCGCGACCTCGGGCGCGCCGGCGCGACCGGCGGCAGCTCGAGGCCCTCGACGACGCGGTTGCGGATGGTGCCGATGCCCTCGACGGTCATCTCGACGACGTCCCCGGGCCGCAGCGGGGGAGGCTTCTGCTCGCCGCGGCGGCCCCACAGCTCGGCCAGGCAGCCGCCGTTGCCGCAGGTGCCCGAGCCGAGCACGTCGCCGCCGCGGACCTCGGCGCCGCGCGAGGCGTAGCTGATCAGCTCCTCGAACGGCCAGCCCATGTTGGACAGCAGGTCCTGGCCGACCTCGGTGCCGTTGACCGACACCCGCATGTCCAGCGCCAGGAACCCGTCGGCGTCCCGGTGGGACTCCAGCTCGTCGGCGGTCACCAGCCAGGGCCCGAGGGTGGTGGCGGAGTCCTTGCCCTTGGCCGGGCCGAGGTTGACCTTCATCTCGCGGCGCTGCAGGTCGCGGGCGGACCAGTCGTTGAGCACGGTGTAGCCGAAGACGTGGTCGCGGGCCTGCTCGGGGGTGAGCGAGGCGCCGTCCCGGCCCACCACGACGGCCACCTCGAGCTCGAAGTCGAACAGCTGCGACCCCGGCGGGACGGCGACGTCGTCGTGCGCGCCGATCAGCGCGTATGGGTTGGTGAAGTAGAAGGTCGGCGCCTGGTACCACTCGGGCACGACCCCTGCGCCGTCCCCGACCGAGGCGACGACGCCCTCGACGTGCTCCTCGAACGCGACGAAGTCCCGCACCGTCGGCGCGGCCAGCGGCGGCAGCAGCCGCACGCCGTCCAGCGGGACCGCCGGCCGGTCGAGCGCGACCGCGCCGACGTCGAGCGCGGCCGGCAGCCCCGCGCGGACGAGGTCGAGCACCGTCGTCCGCGCGGGGAGCTCGTGCAGCCCGGCGTCGCTGACGACGCCGGCGCGGACCCGGCCGTCCGCCTCCCAGGTGGCGAACCGCATCAGACCGGGGGGGCCACGAAGAGGCCCTTGTCGGGGTCGTTGAACGAGCGCGAGGCGACGAACTCGTTCATGGCGTTGGCGGTGCCCCACTGGTCGGAGACCTCGGGGTCGGTGAAGTCGTAGAGGTGCGGGTGCCAGGTGTCCTCGTCGATCTGCTCCAGCTCCGTCGTGTACTCGACGGTGTTGCCGTGTGGGTCGAGGAAGTAGCTGAAGGTGTTGTTGCCGGCCAGGTGGCGGCCGGGGCCCCAGATCTTCTCGACGCCCGCGCGCAGCAGCCGGCCGGTGCCGCGCATGTACTCGTCGAGGCCGCGCAGCTCGAAGGAGGCGTGGTGCAGCGAGGGGTGCGGGCCCCGCGCGATCGCCAGGCTGTGGTGCCAGGCGTTGATCCGCATGAACCACATCATGTTGCCCATGCGCGGGTGCATGAGGGTGTCGGACAGGGCGAAGGCGAGGTGCTTCTCGTAGAAGGCCCGGGTGCCCTCCGGGTCCGCGGAGTTGATCACCACGTGCGACAGGCGGACCGGGATGGACTCGCCCTCCTCGACGGCCCGGTGCTGCCGGACGGCGACGTCGGCGCTGATCTCGACGGTGCGGCCCTCGTTGTCGAAGAAGCGGAAGCCGTAGCCGCCGCCGGGGGTCTGCAGCGTGCCCGGCTCGGTGACCAGCTGGACGCCGTCGCACGCGAGCTGCCCGGCGAGGGTGTCGACGTCGGCGGCGTCCTTCGCGCCGAAGGCGATCAGGTCGATCCGCTTGTCGTCGGACTGGCGCAGCCGGACGACGTACTGCTCCGGGCTGCCCTCGGCGGCGAGGAAGGTGAGCTCCGAGTCGGAGTGCTCGGCGGTCAGGCCCCAGGTGTCGGTGTAGAAGTCGAGCTGCTTGGCGTGGTCGGGCACGGCGAGGTCGACGTGCCGCAGGTGGGTGATCAGGCGCTGGGTCATGGGGATGTCCTCGGGTGCGTTCAGGCCGGCCGGCTGACGAGCTCGGCGATGCTGCGGAAGAGGGCGGGCGCGTCGCCCTGGACGTGGTCGAGCTGCCACTGGGCGAGCTGGTTGGAGGCGTCGACGACGGCCGTCGCGCGCGCGACGCGCCGGGCGTGGAAGGCGTTCCACAGGTCCTCGACGAGGGCGTCGCGGGTGAGCAGCAGGTCGGCGAGGACGGCGGCGTCCTCGAGGGCCTGCGCTCCGCCCTGGGCGAGGGTGGGCGGGCAGGTGTGCGCGGCGTCGCCGATCAGGACGACGCGGCCGCGGTGCCACGGCGCCGGGAGGACGTGGGTCTCGAACCAGGTGTAGTTCACCCGGGCCGGGTCGGTGAGCGACTCGCGGATCTCGTCCCACGGGCCGTGGTAGGCCGCGGCCAGCTGCTTCATGGTGGCCAGCTGCTCGTCGGGGGTCAGCGTGGAGCGGTCCTGCGCCGGCTCGACGATGTAGGCGTAGAGCGAGTCCTCGCCGGTGGGGCAGTAGCCGGCGATGAACGACGGCCCGCCGTAGTAGAGGTCGGTGCGGGTCACGCCGGCCGGGCGGGGACCGAAGGCGCGCCAGATGCCCATGCCGATCGCGCGGGTCTCCAGGTCGATGCCCAGCGCGCGGCGGGTCCAGGACCGGACGCCGTCGGCGCCGACGACGAGGTCGTGGCGGCCGGTGGACCCGTCGGCGAAGGTGACGTCGACGCCCGCTGCGTCCTGGCGCAGCTCGGTGTGCGTCGTCCCGAAGCGGGCCTTGACGCCGACCTCGGTGGCGCGGTCGACCAGGATCCGCGCCAGCTCGGGCCGGGGCATGCCGATGACGGCGGGCAGGTCGGGACCGCCGGTGCGGGCGTCCTGGATCTCGGCGACGACGGTGCCGGCCGGGTCGGGCGCGCGGATGCCGGTGACGTCGAAGGCGTACCCCGCGTCGCGCACCTGCTCCCAGACGCCGAGGCCGCGCAGCTCCCGCAGCGCGTTGCCCTGCAGGGTGATGCCGGAGCCGAGGGCGGTGGTCTCGGTCTTGATCTCGACGAGCTCGACGGCGACGCCGGCCTCGGCCAGGCGGATCGCGGTGGCGGTGCCGGCGAGGCCGGCCCCGACCACCAGGACGCTGTTCACGGCGGGCACGGGCAGCTCCCTCACTTGACGGCGACGGGGTTGACCGGGGCGCCGACGGCGCCGGTCACGGGCAGGGGGGCGGCGGTCAGGAAGAAGTCCCACACGCCGTCGGCGGCGCAGTCGGCCGCGAGCGCGTCGAGGTCCCACATCTCGCCGATGAACAGGCCCATGTTCGGGATGGCGACCTGGTGCAGCGGCTGGAAGGCGAGGTCGAACTCGTTGGGCCGGACCTCGAAGCCCCAGGTGTCGGTGGCGACGCCGGCGATCTCGGTGCCGTGCAGCCAGTCGGCGGTGGTGAACGACAGGCCGGGGGAGTCGCCGCCGGCGTAGTCGCCCCAGCCCTCGCGGCGGGCCCGGGCCAGCCGGCCGGTGCGCACCAGCAGCAGGTCGCCGCGGCCCACCCGGGCCGTCGCGCCCTGCGCGGCGATGGTGGCCTCGAGGTGCTCGGCGGTGATCGCGAAGCCGTCGGGCAGCTCGCCGTCGGTGCCGATGGCGCGGCCGACGTCGAGCAGCACGCCGCGGCCGGCGATCAGCGCGGCGACGGTCTCGATGCCGGTCACCGTGTCGCCGTCGCTGGTGACGACGTCGCCGGCCCGGCGGCCGTTCCACGCGTTGCCGTGGTCGAAGATGTGGCCGAGCCCGTCCCACTGGGTGGAGGCCTGCAGCGGCATGAACACGACGTCGTCGGCGCCGCCGATGCCGTGCGGGAACCCCTGGGTGCCGCGCTCGGCGTCGGTCCCGGTGTCGAGCATCGTGTGCACCGGGTTGGTCCGGCGCCGCCAGCCCTTCTGCGGGCCGTTCATGTCGAAGGACTGGGCGAGGGAGAAGCTCGCGCCGCGGCGCACCCGCTTCGCACCCTCGAGGCGCTTGGCCTCGTCGAGGAAGTTCAGCGTGCCGAGGACGTCGTCGGCGCCCCAGCGGCCCCAGTTGGAGCAGCGCCCGGCGGCCGCGGCGATCGCGCCCTCGGGGTCGGTGCGGTCGAGCGCCGGCGTGTCCGTCACGTGTCCAACGGTCTACGGATCGATGTCACTCGGGAAGAGGAGATGTCTGATGTGCTACATCAGCGCGGTCGATACCGTTCGGCCGTGAACATCGCGAGCCTGGACCTCAACCTGCTCGTGTCGCTCGACGCCCTCCTGCAGCAGCGCAGCGTCACCCGCGCCGCGGCGCAGATGGGGCTGTCCCAGCCGGCCCTGTCGGCGTCCCTGGCCCGGCTGCGCCGGCACTTCGGCGACGAGCTGCTCACCCGGGCGGGCAACGAGTACCGGCTGACGCCGCTGGCGGTCCAGCTCAAGGAGCTCGCCCGGCTCGCGCTGGCCGGTGTGGAGCGGGTGTTCGAGGCGCAGACCGAGTTCGACCCGGCGTCCTCCCGGCGGGAGTTCTCCCTGCTGGTCAGCGACTACGTCGTCGCGATCCTCGGCGACGCGGTCGCCGGGCTGCTCGCGGAGGAGGCGCCGCACACCCGGCTGCGGCTGACCGCCAACACCCCGGCCGCGGTGGAGCGGGCCGACCAGGTGCTGCTCTCCACCGACCTCCTGCTGCTGCCGCACGGCTTCGTCACCGACCTGTCGCACCGCGACCTCTACCGGGACGAGTGGGTCTGCGTGGTCGCCGCCGGCACGCGGCCGGCGGAGGAGGGGCTGACCGTCGAAGACCTCCAGCGGCTGCCGTGGGTGGCCACCTACCACGGGCAGACGGCGTCGACGCCGGCCGCGCGGCAGATGCGGATGCTCGGCATCGAGCCGCGGGTCCAGGTGATCACCGAGGCGTTCCTGACCGTGCCGGCTCTGGTGGCCGGCAGCGACCGGATCGGCCTGCTGCAGCGCCGACTGGTCGAGCAGCTGCCGCTCGACCTCGGGATCCGGGCGCTGCCGTGCCCCTTCGAGGTGTCCCCGCTGATCGAGGCGATGTGGTGGCACCCGGTGTACGACGACGACGCCGAGCACGCCTACCTGCGGGACGTCGTCGCGCGGGCGGCGGAGATCGCGGTCGGGGCCGCGCCCGAGGCGGTATAGCCCGCGCTGATACCAGACCCCCGAGCGAAGTGATTTCCGCTCGCGGGCCGCCGTCCGCACACTTCGCGGTCGTGATGCCGGTCACCGGGACCGGCCCTCGCCTCGGAGCTGCCCGTGTCGGAACACGTCCTCGACCCCGCCGACCTCGGCCGGGAACCCCTCGCCGGAGAGGTCGCCGTCGACCCGGCGACCGGCCGTCCGGCGGGCCGGCCGCAGGCCGTCGTCCTCCTGCTGTCCAGCTGCCTGGCCGTGCTGGGCGCCGTCCTGCTGGCGCCGGTGCTGCCGCGCATCCAGGACGCCTTCGCCGGGACGCCGGGGGTCGAGACGCTCACGCCGATCGTGCTGACCGCCCCGGCGCTGGTCATCGGGCTGACCGCGATGGTGGCCGGGCGGATCGTCGACCGGGTCGGCCGCAAGCGGCTGCTGGTCGGCGCCCTGGTGGCCTACGCGTTCGCCGGCACCGCGCCGCTGTGGCTGGACTCGCTGCAGCTGATCGTGGCCAGCCGGGTGCTCGTCGGCCTCACCGAGGCGGCGATCATGACCTGCTGCACGACGCTGCTGGCCGACTACTTCTCCGGCTCGCAGCGCGAGCGCTACTTCGGCCTGCAGGTCGCCTGCACCACGGTCGCGGCGACGGTCTTCTTCGGCCTCGGCGGCGCGCTGGGTGCGCAGGACTGGCGGACGCCCTTCTGGCTCTACGCGGTGAGCCTGCCCCTGGCCGCGCTCGCCGCGACGTACGTGTGGCAGCCGGCCCCGCAGGGCGCCGCCCGCACCACGGCGCTGCCCGCGCTGCCGTGGCGGCAGCTGGCCGCGCCGGTCGGCGTCAGCCTCGTCGGCGGGCTGGTCTTCTACGTGCTGGTCGTCGAGCTGTCGTTCGTGCTGGACGGCATCGGCGTGGAGTCCACCGGGACCATCGGTGCGATCAGCGCGATCGCGTCGCTCGGCACGGCCACCGGCGCGTTCCTGTTCGGCCGGCTGGCCCGCCTCGGCCCGGCGGTCACGGTGCCGGCGGCGCTCGCCTTCTCCGGCATCGGCCTGCTCGGGCTGTCCTTCGCCGGATCGATCCCGGCGGTCGTCGTCTTCGCGGTGGTGACCGGGTTCGGCAACGGGCTGCTGCTGCCCTCCCTGCTCACCTGGGCCCTGGGCTCGCTGAGCTTCGAGCAGCGCGGCCGCGGCACCGGCGTCTGGACGTCGGCGGTCTTCATCGGCCAGTTCGTCTGCCCGCTGCTGGTCCTCGGACTCAGTGACGCGATCAGCGGCCTGGACTCGGCGCTGGCGGTGCTCGGCGCGGTCGCGGTGGTCGCCGCGGTCGGCGTCCGGCTGGCCCGTCCGGTCGCCGCGGCGGAGCCGGCAGGGCACTGACCCGGTCGACGGCGGATCGTCCGGGCTCGAGGGTCAGGCCCGGATGATCCGCCGCTCGATGGCCCGGGCGACGGCGCCGGCCCGGGTGTCCACGCCGAGCTTCGTGTAGATGTGCGAGAGGTGGGACTTCACCGTCGCCTCGCTGACCAGCAGCCGCCGGGCCATCTCCTTGTTCGCCAGGCCGCCGGCCAACAGGCCGAGGATCTGCACCTCCCGCTCGGTGAGCGCGGGCACCGGCGACCGGGCGCGGCGGACCAGCAGGGCCGCCACCTCCGAGGCGAGCACCGTCTCGCCCCGGGCGACGGACCGGACGGCACGGAAGAGCTCCTCCGGTGGCGCGTCCTTGAGCAGGTACCCGGAGGCGCCGGCGTCCAGCGCGGCGAGGACGTCGGCCTCGGTGGTGTAGGTCGTCAGCACGAGCACCCGCGGCGGGTCGGGGAGGTCCCGCAGCAGCCCGGTCGTGGCGGCGCCCCCCGGGCCGTCGCCCAGGTTGAGGTCCATGAGGACGACGTCGGGCCGGGTGCGCCGCACGACCTCCTGCGCGCCGGCCGAGTCGGGCGCCTCGTCGACGACGAGCAGGTCGGGCTGGCTCTCCAGCAGCGCCCGGAGGCCGACGCGCACCACGGGGTGGTCGTCGACGAGCACGATGCGCAGCGCGGGCTCACCGCCGTCCATCGCCGTTGCCTCCCACCGGGATGGAGAAGGCCAGCGCGGTGCCCTCGCCGGGGGCGCTCTCGACGGCCAGCGTGCCGCCGAACTGCTCGGCGCGGTCCCGGATCCCGGGCAGGCCGCGGCCCCGGGCACCCCGGGCGGCGGCGCGTCGGGGGTCGAACCCGACCCCGTCGTCGCGGACGTCGAGGGAGACGACGTGCGGCTGGTAGGTCAGGGACACCGTGGCCGTGGTCGCGGCGGCGTGCTCGACCACGTTGGCCAGCGCGCCGCGGGCGGTCCGGAGCAGCGCGGTGGCCACGTCCGCGGGCACCTCGACCGGCGTCCCGTCGACGTGCACGTCGACGTGCACGCCGGTGCCCGACACGGCGCGGTCGCAGGTCCGGCGCAGCGCGGCCACCAGGGCCGGGCCGGTGCCGGTCAGGCCGAGCTCGGACGGGGCCAGGTCGCGCACCACGCGGCGGACCTCCTCGAGCCCGTCTCGCGCCGTGCCGGCCGCCTGGGCGACGTGGTCGCGGGCAGCGGCGGGGCGGCTGGTCCACGACCGTTCCGCGGCCTGGAGCAGGAGGTTGATGCTCGACAGCGCCTGCGCCACGCTGTCGTGGATGTCGCGGGACAGCCGGGCCCGCTCGGCCAGCACGCCGGCGCTGTGCTGCGCCTCGACCAGGTCGCCCTGGGCCTCCTGCAGCTCGCGCACCAGTTCCTGACGCGACGCGGCCTCCCGCTCCAGGGCCCGGTACGCCACGACGGTCAGCCAGGCGACGCAGATCGGCCCGGCGACCACGGTGGCGTCCAGCTCGCCCTGCATGAGCGTCCAGGCCACGACGACGCCGGCGGTCATCGCCGCGATGACCACCCCGGCCGCCGCGAAGGGCAGCACGCGCAGGGCGACGAACGAGAGCGGAACCGCGATCCAGGCGAACGACGGCGCCAGCGAGAGCAGGACCGCCCAGATCAGGACCAGCGCGAGGCACCACACCGACGCCGGCGCGCCGCGCGCCCACCGGCCCGAGCGCCGGCCGGCCAGGTGACAGACGACGAGCAGGCCGGCTGCCGCCAGCACCGCGGGGGTGCGGTCGCCGGACCCGTGCGCGTCCACGTAGCGGGCGGCGGAGGCGAGGGTGAGGAGGACGAGGACGACGTCCAGCCAGACGTCGAGCCGGCTGATGTCGGCCAGGATGCCGCGCACGCCGCTGTGGCGCTCGAGCATCCGGTCCATGACCCCTCGACGCTACGACTCCCGGCGACCGGGGTCATCATCCGTTCGGCTACCCCCGCGGGGACCGTTCGCCCGATGCCCGTGGCCCTCGGCGGGGGCAGCGTGGAGATCCCACGACGACCCCGGGAGAACCCGTGCGACGACTGCTCGCCCCTGCCACCGCCCTCGGCCTCACCCTGCCGCTGCTCCTCGCCGTCCCGCCCGCTGCCGCATCGGACGACGACCACGGCCGCCCGGCGACGTACGAGCTGGACGGCGACCCCCGCGACCCGGCCGGCTCGAAGTTCGAGGGCATCGGCGTGGACCCGCGGGAGCGGACGTTCTACGTCAGCGAGACCACCGGTGGGGAGATCCACCGCGGCGACGTCCGCACCGGCGAGACCGAGGTGTGGCTCCGTGAGGGCGCCGACGGCCGCGTCACCGCGCGCGGGATCACCACCGACGCCGAGGGCCGGGTCTACATCGCCGGCGGGCCGAACGGGCTGGACGACGAGTCGAGGCCCGACCTCTGGGTCTACGACGCCGACGGCAGCCTGCTCGCGGCGCTGCGGGTCGACGTCGCGGGCGCCTTCCTCAACGACGTCGCCATCGGCCCCGACGGCGCGGCGTACTTCACCAACTCCAACGCGCCCCAGGTCTTCCGCGTCGCCCGCGAGCACGGCGAGTGGCGGGTCAGCACCTGGGCCGACGCGACCGGCACCATCGAGCAGCGCCAGGGCTTCAACCTCGGCGGCATCGTCGTCTCCCCGGACCACCGCTCGCTGGTCGTCGCGCAGGGCAACGCCGGCATCCTGTGGCGCTTCGACCTGCGGACCGGCGCCGCCTCCCGGATCGACACCGGGAACGCCCGGCTGACCGACGCCGACGGGTTGGTCCTGCACGACGACCGCCTCGTGGTGATCCGCAACTTCAGCCGGGTGCTGACCACGCTGCGGCTGGACCGGCACGCCCGCTCCGCCGAGCTGGTCTCCGAGACGCCCACCGACCCCGCGCGGGTGTTCACCACGGGCAAGGAGGCCCGCGGCCGGCTCCTGCTGGTGGACAGCAAGTTCGACGAGCCGGTCGCCGCGCCGCCGTACGAGGTGGTGGCCGTCCGGCTGCCGCGGTGAGACGGCGCGAACCGCCGCCCTGCGATCCGGCGGTGATCTCCGCGCTGACGGTTCGCCGGGCACGGGTGGAGGACGCCGCGCAGATGGCGC
Organism: Geodermatophilus sp. CPCC 205761; assembly: GCF_051383655.1. Taxonomy (NCBI): domain Bacteria; kingdom Bacillati; phylum Actinomycetota; class Actinomycetes; order Geodermatophilales; family Geodermatophilaceae; genus Geodermatophilus; species Geodermatophilus sp. CPCC 205761. Next base: position 44,071 of record NZ_JALPKQ010000036.1, on the reverse strand, counting down.
GGGTGAACGTCCGGTGCTGGCAGGAGACCTATCGAGGGCTCATGCCGGATGCGGTCCTCGATGACCCGGGCTTCCCGGCTGCGCGGGCGCGGTTCTGGACTGCCGCGTTGACCGACGAGCGCCATCGCGAGAACCGCGTGGCTGTCGCCGAGCGGGATGGCGAGGTGGTGGGGATCGCCATGTCGGGCCCGCCCCTGGACGCCGCGGCGGCGTGGGCGCGGCAGCTGTACGTGCTCTACGTGCGTGCAGCCGACCACGGCACGGGTGCCGGGCGGGCACTCCTGGAGGCGGTCGTCGATCCGGGCGAGTCGGCGGCCCTGTGGGTGGCCGACCCGAACCCTCGCGCCCAGGCGTTCTACCGCAAGCACGGCTTCGTCGCCGATGGGGCGGTCCAGGTCGAGGGCGGGGTGCGGGAGATCCGCATGGTCCGCGGCACGCGGCACGGCCGGTAGACGAGCTCGCCGGTTCTCCCGCCCCGGCGGCCGCGTCGGTTTCCCGACGTGTCCCCTCGTCGATACACCGCGGGCTTCACGGGGCGGACACCCGCGCCTCGTGTCGGCGTCACCGGTCCGCCGCCCGGCGCCGAGAGCGTGCCGGCATGCGCGTCATCGGCCACCGCGGCACGCCCACCAGCTCCCTCAACCCCGAGAACACCCTCGACGCCGTCCGGTCCGCCCTCGAGGCCGGCGCCGACGGGATCGAGGTCGACGTCCAGGCCACCGGGGACGGCGTCCTCGTCCTCTCGCACGACCGGGACCTCGGGCGGGTGCTCGGCACCGGCCCCGGCACCGGCCCGGTGGTCTCGCGGACCCCGTTCGCCGTGCTCCGCGAACTGGAGCTGCCCGGCGGCACCGCGGTGCCCACCCTCTCCGAGGTGCTCGACGTCGCGGCCGCCGCCGGCGCGCAGGTGCTCACCGAGGTGAAGCCCGAGGCCGGCGGCGAGGACGCCCGGCGCACCGCGCGGCTGCTCGCCGCCCTGCTCACCGACCGGCGCCGGCGCCGGCCCGACGGCGACCGCGTCACCACCACGTCGTTCGACCTGACGACCGCCGCGTCGCTGGCCGGGGTGGGCACCGTCTCCGGCGCGCTCATCGTCGCCCCGCACCTCGACCCCGACCGCAGCGCGCTGCAGGCCCGGGCCCGCGGCCTGGACGACGTCCACCTCTCACCCGTCCACGTGCGCGACGACCGCGGGGTGGTGGCCCGCATCCGCGCCCTCGGCCTCCTGGTCGGCGTCGGCGTCGTCGACGACCCCGCCGAGGCGGCCGACCTCGACGGGCTCGGTGCGCACCTCGTGTGCACCGACGACCCGGCCGGGCTCGCGCGCGCCCTCGCGCCCGCCCCGGCCGCCTGAGGGTGCCGGGTCAGAGCCAGCCGAGCACCGAGGCGCCGATGCCGACGTACAGCACCGCCCCCGGCACCACCCCGACGGCGGTCCCGAGCGCGTGCGGCACCCACCGCACGCTGGACAGCCCGGCCGCGTAGCTGACCACCCAGAACGGCACCGGGCTGACCCGCGCGGTGAGCACGGCGAGGAACCCGCGGTCGCGGAACAGCCGGTCGGCCCGCGCCAGCCGGTGGCCGGCCAGCCGCGCGACGGCGTCCCGGCCCAGGTGCCGGCCCGCCGCGAACCCGCCCATGCCGCCCAGCCACCCGCCGACGACGGCCACGGCGAGCCCCGCGGGGAACCCGGCCGCGGCGCCGAGCAGCAACGACAGCGCGGTCCGCGGCACCGGGGTGCACAGCGCCAGCGCCACCCCGAGGACGACGGCGCCCCAGCCCAGCGGGCCGGCGTCGTGCAGCCAGGCCCGCAGCGTGGGGACGCCGGGCCGCTCCACCGTCAGCGCCAGGACGACGGCGAGCGCCAGCAGCCCGCCCAGCACCGCGAGCCGCCACCGGCCGCTGGCAGGCTGCCCGGCGTGCGCATCGTCCCGATCGACCCCGCCGCCGACGACGCGCTGGCCCGCGAGCTGCTCGCCGTCCAGGCGGCTGCCTACGCCGTCGAGGCGGCGCTGATCGGCGACGACCGGATCCCGCCGCTGCGCGAGGACCTCGACGGGCTCCGCGGCGCCGGCCTGGCCTGGCTGGGCGCCCTCGGCGAGGACGGGCGGCTGGCCGGGGCGCTGGGGTGGTCCGACGACGGCGCCGTCCTCGACGTCGAGCGGCTGGTCGTCGCCCCCACCGGCCTCCGCCGGGGGACCGCGACGGCCCTGGTCCGCGCGCTCCTCGGCCGGGCCGGCCCCCGCCCGGCCGTCGTCGCCACCGGACGGGACAACGTCCCCGCCCGTGCCCTCTACGAGCGGCTGGGGTTCGTCCGCACCGGCGACCGGGAGGTGCTGCCCGGACTCTGGGTCACGGCCTACCGCCACGGAGGCTGAGGTCAGGCGTCGACGACGACCGGGATGACCATCGGGTTGCGCCGGTGCGTCCGGTGCGCCCAGGTGCCGACCGCGCGGGCGATGAGCTGCTCGAGCTGCAGGGAGCCGCCCACGCCCTCCTCGGCCGCCTTGGCCAGCGCCTTCTCGATCAGCGGGACGACCTCCTCGAACATCTCCTCGTCGTGGGCGAAGCCGCGGGCGAGGAAGTCCGGCGCCTCGGCCAGCTGCCCGGTGTCGGCGTCGACGATCGCGACCACGGTGATGACGCCCTCCTGGGCGAGGGTGCGGCGGTCGCGGAGGTGCGCCTCGGTGGCGCCGCCGACCGTGGTGCCGTCGACGTAGACGTTGCCGGCGGGCACCTTGCCGGTGATCCGCACCTTGCCGTCGAGCAGGTCGACGACGACGCCGTCCTCGGCGATGACCACCCCGCGCGGGTGCACCCCCGTGCGGACCGCGATGTCGGCGTTGGCCCGCAGGTGCCGCCACTCGCCGTGCACCGGCATCACGTTGCGCGGGCGGACGACGTTGTAGCAGTAGGCGAGCTCGCCGGCGCTGGCGTGACCGGAGACGTGCACCTTGGCGTTGCCCTTGTGCACCACGTTCGCGCCCCACCGGGTCAGCTCGTTGATCACGCGGTAGACGGCGTTCTCGTTGCCCGGGATCAGCGAGCTGGCCAGCAGCACGGTGTCGCCCTCGGTGATCCGGATGACGTGGTCCCGGTTGGCCATCCGCGACAGCGCGGCCATCGGCTCGCCCTGCGACCCGGTGCAGATCAGGCACACCCGGTCGGCCGGCATCTTCTCCAGCTCCTTCATGTCCACCAGCAGCCCGGGCGGCACGGTCAGGTAGCCGAGGTCCTTGGCGATGCCCATGTTGCGCACCATCGAGCGGCCGACGAAGGCGACCTTGCGGTCGTGCGCGGCGGCGACGTCGAGGATCTGCTGGATCCGGTGCACGTGGCTGGCGAAGCTGGAGACGATGACCCGCCGCGGCGCGGTGCGGAACACCGTCTCGATGGCCGGCACCAGTTCGCCCTCCGAGGTGGTGAAGCCGGGCACCTCGGCGTTGGTCGAGTCGGTGAGGAAGAGGTCGACGCCCTCCTCGCCGAGCCGGGCGAAGGCGCGCAGGTCGGTGATCCGCCGGTCCAGCGGGAACTGGTCCATCTTGAAGTCGCCGGTGTGCAGCACCGTCCCCGCGGGCGTGCGGATCGCCACGGCCAGCGCGTCGGGGATCGAGTGGTTGACCGCCACGAACTCGCAGTCGAACGGGCCGAAGCGCAGCCGGTCGCCCTCGCTGACCTGGCGGGTCACCGGCCGGATCCGGTGCTCCTTGAGCTTGGCCTCGACGAACGCCAGCGTCAGCTTCGAGCCGACCAGCGGGATGTCGGACCGCTCCCGCAGCAGGTAGGGGACGCCGCCGATGTGGTCCTCGTGGCCGTGCGTGAGCACGATGGCGTCCACGTCGTCGAGCCGGTCCCGGATCGAGGTGAAGTCCGGGAGGATCACGTCGACGCCGGGCTGGTGCTCCTCGGGGAACAGCACGCCGCAGTCGACGACCAGCAGCCGGCCCGCGTGCTCGAAGACGGTCATGTTGCGGCCGATCTCCCCGAGGCCGCCGAGGGCCACGACCCGCAGGCCGCCCGCGGCCAGCGGTGGGGGAGTGCGGAGCTCGGGGTGTGCGTGGCTCATGCCGGACACGCTACGGCGGCGCGGTCCGGCCGACTCGGACCGCTGGTCAGCGACCGGCGCGTTCCCGGTCCAGCGCGGCGGGCTGCCGGGCGTCGGTGCGCCGGATCACCCAGCGGAGCAGCGGCCCGATCGCGGCCCACGCCCCCCGGATCCGGACGTCGGCGTCGAGGGTCAGCCGGGCGCCGGTGCCGGCCGGCTCCACGCGGTAGGTGTAGTCCGCGGTGACGCCGCCCTGCTGCGACCGCACGGTGACCGACCGGCCGGGGTCGACGGCGGTGATCTCGGCGGCCCGGTCCTTGCCCCGGGTGGTGAACCGCAGCCGGGTGCCGGCCGCCGTCGGGCCCTCGGCGGTGACCCGGTCGACGCCGAGCCAGCCGGCGGCGCGGTCCCAGTCGGTGAGCAGCCGCCAGACCTCCTCGGCGGGTCGGTCGATGGCGTGGGTCGCGGTGAACGCGCGGGTCATGCCGGGCCTCCTGGTTCGCGGAGCGCCCACCCTTCCCCGCCCGGCCGGCGCGGTCTTGGACGGATTGCACACGCTGCGGCGGCTCACCCGGCCTCGGGGACGAAGCCGGGGGCCTCCTCGCCGGGCTCGAGGAACCGCCGCTGGGCGGCCACGTAGGCCGACGGCGGGACGCCGGTGTGGCGGACGACGTCGCGGATCAGGTGCGCCTGGTCGTACCAGCCGAGCTCGGCGGCCATCCGGGTCCAGGCCACGCGGTCCCGGACGTCGACCCGCTCGAGCAGCCGGCGGACCCGCAGCACCCGGGCCAGGGTGCGGGGGCTCAGTCCGACCACGCGGGTGAACTCCCGGTCCAGGTGGCCGTGCGAGATGCCCAGGTCCGCGGCGAGGTCGCCGACCGGACGCGCCGGGTCGGCCTCCAAGGCCGCGACGGCGGCGGCGACCCGGTCCAGCCCGCGGTCGGACTCGTCCAGCCCGGCCGCCAGCACGGCCTCGGTCCGGTCCAGCGCCTCGCCGCCCTCGGCTCCGGCCGCCAGCAGGTCGGCGCGCAGCGCACGGCCGGCCGGCCACAGTGCCGGCAGGTCGGCCACCCGGCCGCGGAGCGGGGCGGGGTCCAGCCCGAGGACCGCCCGGCACCCGATCGGCGTCGTGACGATACCCACGCAGTGGGTGCCCGCGGTGGGCTCGTTGAGGACCGGCCGGTCGTGCGGCCCGATGAGGAAGCCGGTGACCGCGAGGAACTCGGGCCCGCCGTCGGGGGTCTGCCGGATCGGCGGGCCGAGCACGATGCCGGCGACCGTCGACCCGGTGGGCGCGATCCGCTCCCGGCGGTACGGGATCTGCCCCCGGGCGTGCCACAGCGACTCGACGTACCGGCCGAGCCGGCCCCCGGGGCGCCGCTCGGTGAACGCGAAGTCCACCCGCCGAGCCTACGGTCGAGCCGCCGCGGCGGAACCCGCTTGGATGGCGGGGTGAGCACGAGATGGCTGGTCAGGGACGCGACCCCGGAGGACGGGGCGCGCTGCGCGGAGGTCTACGCCCCCTACGTCACCGGCACCACGATCTCGTTCGAGACCGAGCCCCCGACGCCGGCAGCGATGGCCGGGCGGATCGAGGCTGCCCTCGGCACGCACGCCTGGGTGGTGCTCGAGGACGCCGGTCGGGTGGCCGGCTACGCCTACGGCGCGCCGTTCATGACGAGGGCGGCCTACCGGTGGTCGACGTCGGTGAGCGTCTACACCGAGGCCGGCACCCGCCGCCCCGGCGCCGGCCGGGCCCTCTACACCGCGCTGTTCGACCGGCTGGCCGCGCGCGGCTACCGGATGGCCTTCGCCGGCGTCGTCCTCCCCAACCCGGCCAGCGAGCGGCTGCACCGGGCGGTGGGCTTCGAGCCGGTGGGGACCTACCGCCGGGCGGGCTGGAAGCACGGCCGGTGGCACGACGTCGCCTGGAGCCAGCGGCCGCTCGGCGACCCCGACGACGACGGCCCGCCGGCGCCCCTGCGCTGACCGATCACCGCGGGAGGGCGGCGGCCAGGTCGGCGACGACCTCGCGGGCCGGCCGGACGCCCGTCACCGAGCCCACGCCCTCGCCGGCGTAGAGGGCCATCGCGTCGACCGAGCCGGACACCGCGGCGACCGGGGGCATGCCCGCGCCCCGGGGGAGCGGCAGCTCCCCGCCGGCGATCGTCAGCGTGCCGACGACGTCCCCGTCGAAGGAGGCCACCCGGTCCACGGCGGCGCGCAGCACCCGGGCACGCGGGCTGGTGGCGCACAGCGGGCACTCCGTGGCGAACGCCCCGGTGACCACGGTCGAGCCGGAGGAGGCGTCCACCACCGCCCGTTTGTAGTCCGGGTGGGCCGCGGACTCCTCGGTCGCGACGAAGAGGGTGCCGATCCGCGCGCCGTCCGCCCCGTCGGCCAGCACCGCTGCCAGCGCCGGCCCCGAGGCGATGCCGCCGGCGGCCAGCACGGGCACGTCGACCGCCGCGAGCACCTCGGCCAGCAACGGCCGCAGCGGGCGCGACCCGCGCACGTGCCCGCCCGCCTCGGTCCCCTGCACGGTCACCACGTCGCTGCCGGCGTCCGTGGCGGCGCGGGCTTCCTCGACCGAGCCGACCTGCCAGCCGACGAGGGCACCGCCCCGGTGCGCCAGCTCGACCAGGTCCGGCCGCGGGTCCAGCCAGAAGAAGTCGACCAGCCGGACCCGCTCGGCGGCGGCCGCGACCACGTCCTCGTCGACGTCCGCGGTCAGCACGTTGACCGCGAGCACCCCGGCGGTGGCCCGGCGCGCCTCGTCGATGCCCGGACCACCTGGTCCGCCGTCATCCGCAGGGACGAGAGCGTGCCCACCCCGCCGGCCTCGGCGACCGCCGCGGCGAGGGCCGGCGGGGACACCGCTCCCATGGGGGCCTGCTGCACCGGGACGGAGCAGCCGGTGAGCTCGGTGAATCGGGTGGTGGCCATGGCGTCTCCTCGCGCGCTGCCTCCGGCCGACGGTCGCGCCGCCGCGGAGCCCCGTCAAGGGGCCTCCGCTCCGCCGCCGGCGCGGAGTGTGGGGGCAGCGTGGCGGTCGTGTGGGTGCCGGACGCCGGCGCGCGGCGACAGGCTCGTCGCCATGACCGAGACCTCCTCCCGCCCCCTCACCGACGTCTCCGACATGGTGGTCGTGCACCGCGTCTTCCGCCGCGAGTTCCGGCTGATCCCCGAGCTGGCCCGCGCCGTGGCCCCGGGCGACACCGCCCGCGCCCGCGTCCTCGCCGGGCACGCCCGCATGGTCCTCACCGGGCTGCACCTGCACCACACCAGCGAGGACGAGCTGCTCTGGCCCAAGCTGCTCGAGCGCGCCGCCCCCGACGCCGCGCTGGTGCACCGCATGGAGGACCAGCACTCCCGGGTCGAGCAGGCCATCGAGCGGCTCGGCCCCGCGCTGGACCGCTGGGAGGCCGAGGCCCGGCCGGCCGTCACCGAGGAGGTCGCCGCCGGCTTCGACACCCTCCGCGCGGCGCTCATCGAGCACCTCGACGAGGAGGAGCGCGAGATCCTGCCCCTCGCCGCGCGCCACGTCACCCAGGCCGAGTGGTCGCAGCTCGGCGAGCACGGTGTCGCGGACATGCGGCCGAGGGACCTGCCGATCATGTTCGGCGCGGTGGTCGAGGAGGCCACGCCCGAGGAGCGGCGGGCGATCCTCGCCGTCCTCCCGGCGCCGGTCCGGTTCCTGCTGCGGACGGTGTTCGCGCGCCGGTACCGGCGCTACGTCAGCCGGGTGCGGAACGGGCGGTGAGCTGCGCGGCGAGCCCGGGGACGTCGGCCGGCCGCAGGCCGCGCCCGCGTTCCCAGGCCCGCCGGAACGCCTCCTCGCCCAGCGCCGTCCGCACCTCGGGCAGGTGCCGGGCCAGGCTCTCCAGGTCCGGGGGGAAGGACACGGCCACCGAGGCCGCCTCCGCCGTCGCCGACCCGGCCGCGAACAGCTCCGCCGCCAGCTCCGGCCGCCCCCGCCGCGCGGCGAGCACCGCCAGCCCCGGCACCGTGTAGGCCATCGTCCAGGTCGTGCCGACCGCCGCGGCCAGCTCCGCGGCCTCGGTCCACTCGCGCAGAGCGGCACCGTCGTCGCCGCGGGCCAGGGCGAGGCTCGCCCGCACGTTGAGCACCGTCGCCAGCGTGAACGGCCCGCTGGCCGCGCGCGCGATCCGCTCCGCCTCGGCCAGCCCCGTCGCCGCACCGGGGAGGTCGCCGGCGCGGAACAGCAGCTGCGCCTGCGCCGTGGCCGCGTGCGCCAGCGCCCACGCGTGCTCCGTCGCCTCGCCCAGGCGCCGGGCGGCGGCCAGCAGCGGCGCCGCCTCCTCGAAGGACCCGAGGAAGACCGCGGCCGACCCCGCCAGCACCAGCGCCTCGGCCCGCACCGCGTCGTCCCCGGCCTGCTCCGCCGCGGCGGCCGCCCGGACGGCTGCCGACGCCGTGGCGCCGACGTCCCCCGACGCGAGGCTCAGCCCGGCGATCGCCACGTGCAGGGCGGCCCGCTCGCCGGGCGAGAGGGTGTCCTCCTCGACGCGCTGCGCCCACGCCAGCCCCTCGGCGGTGGTGCCGCGCAGCGCCCAGTAGAGCCAGGTGTCCGCCGCGAGCCCGGCCGCCGCGCCGTGCCGGCCGGCCGCGACCAGCCGGGCCAGCGCCGCGCCGAGGTTGCCGTGCTCGAGCTGCAGCCGGTCCAGCCACTCCGGCTGCTCCCGGCCGCGCAGTCCCCGGCGGGCACCGGAGGCGAGCGCGCGGACGAGGTCGGCGGCCCGGTCGGCGACCGCGTCGGCCTCCCCGGCGTCGCCCAGGCGGACGGCGGCGTACTGGCGGACCGGCTCCAGCAGGCGGTAGCGGCCGGCCGGCTCGTCCGAGGCGACCACCAGCGACTGCTCGACCAGGCCGGCCAGGGCGGGCAGCACGTCGACGTCCGCGCCCGCCACCTCCTGGACCGCCTCCAGCGCGAAGCCCCCCGCGAACACCGAGAGCCGGCGCAGCAGCACCTGCTCCTCGGCGGTCAGCAGCTCGTGGCTCCAGTCGAGGGTCGCCCCGATCGTCCGCTGCCGCTCCGGCAGGTCGCGGCTGCGCGGGGAGGCGACCGCCTGGTCGAGCCGGGCCAGCAGCGCGGCGGGGGAGAGGAAGCGGGCGTGCGCGGCGGCCAGCTCCAGGGCGAGCGGGAGGCCGTCCAGCCGGCGGCAGATCGCCGCGACGTCGGGCGCCGTGGCCTCGGTGAGCGCGACGGCCCGGCCGGCCGCCCGGGCACGGTCGAGGAACACCCGGGCCGCCGGTGAGGCGGAGACGGCCTCGACGTCGGACCGCGCGGGCACGGCGAGCGGCTCGAGCGGGACCTCGAGCTCGGCCCGCACCCGGAGCGCGGCCCGGCTGGTGGCCAGCACCACCAGCCCGGGGCAGCGGGCGACCAGCGCGGCCACGTCGCCGGCGGCCGGGAGCAGGTGCTCGAGGTTGTCGAGCACCACGAGCTGCCGGCGCCCGCCGAGCTGGGCGGCCATCGTGTCGAGCAGCGGGGCACCGCCCGCCCGGACGCCGAGCGCCCGGGCGACCGTCGCCAGCACCAGCCGCGCGTCGCGCAGCGGGGCGAGCTCGACGACGGTGCCGCCGCCGGGGAAGTCGCCGGCCAGGGCCCGCGCGACGTCGAGGGCGAGGCTGGTCTTCCCGACGCCGCCCGGCCCGGTGAGGGTGAGCAGCCGGGTGGCGCCCGACCGCAGCAGCGCGACCACCTCGTCCCGCTCGGCCGACCGGCCGATCAGCGGCGCCGGCGGGTGGGGCAGCGGGGCGGGTTCGGGCGGAGCCGCCGGGGCCCCGGGGCCGGGCTGTTCCGGGCGGGCGGCCGCAGCCAGCGCGTCCCGCTCCGCGGGGTCGAGGTCCAGCGCGTCGGCGAGGGCCCGGACGGTGTGCGGGTAGGGCCGCCGCCGCTCGCCGCGTTCCAGCGCGCTCACGGCCTTGGCGGTGAGGCCGGACCGCGCCGCGAGCTCCTCCTGGCTCAGCGCCGCGCGCCCGCGGAACCGGCGCAGGAGCCCGGCGAACCCACCCGCGTCGGCGCCCACCGGCCGGAAGGTAGCAGCGGGGCAGGTGTCAGTCCCGGGCCAGATCGGCGTGCTGCTGGCGCAGCTCCCGCTTGAGGATCTTGCCGCTGGGGTTCTTGGGCAGCGCCTCGGAGAGGACGACGTACTTCGGCCGCTTGTAGCCGGCCAGCCGGTCGCGGGTGTGCGCCTGCACGTCCTCGGTGGTCAGCGTCGCCCCGGGCTTCGGGACGACGACGGCGGTCACCGCCTCGACCCAGTACGGGTGGCTGATGCCGAAGACCGCGACCTCGGCGACGCCGTCGAGCTCGTAGATGGCCTCCTCGATCTCCCGGCTGGCCACGTTCTCCCCGCCGGTCTTGATCATGTCCTTCTTGCGGTCGACCACCGACAGGTAGCCGTCCTCGGTCATGACGCCGAGGTCGCCGGAGTGGAACCACCCGCCGCGGAAGGCCTCGGCGGTCTTCTCCTCGTCCGCGTAGTACCCGAGCGTGGCCTGGGGGCTGCGGTGCACGATCTCGCCGACCTGGCCGGGCGGCACCGGGTGGCCGTCGTCGTCGACCAGCCGGGTCTCGACGTTCAGCGTGGCCCGCCCGGCCGAGCCGGCCCGCTCCAGCTGCTCGTGCGGCCGCAGGATCGTGGCCAGCGGGGCCATCTCGGTCTGGCCGTAGAAGTTCCACAGCTGCACGTCCGGCAGCCGGCGCTGCAGCTCGCGCAGCACCTCCACCGGCATCGGCGAGGCGCCGTAGTAGCCCTTGCGGAGGCTGGACAGGTCGGTGGTGTCGAAGTCGGGGTGCCGCAGCAGCGAGATCCACACCGTCGGCGGGCAGAACAGCTTGGTCACCCGCTCCCGGGCGATCGTGGCGAGGATCGTGCCGGCGTCCGGCCCCGGCAGGATGATGCTGGTCGCGCCGAGGTAGACGTCGACGGAGAAGAAGCAGTCCAGCTGCGCGCAGTGGTACATCGGCAGCGAGTGCAGCTCGACGTCGTCGGCGCTCATGCCGCCGTCGATCGCGCAGGACACGTACTGGGTGATCAGCGAGCGGGACGAGAGCAGGACGCCCTTGGGCCGCGACTCGGTGCCCGAGGTGTACATCAGCCGCAGCGGGTCGTCGTCGGCGACCGCGACGTCGGGGGCCGTGGCGGTCCCGTCGCGCCACCACCCGTCGACGTCCTCCCAGCCGGGGGCCGGCGCGGCGCCGGCCAGCGGGATCCAGCCGCGCAGCCCGCCGTCGACGCCCGCGGCGGCCATCGCCTGGTCCGCCGTCCCGGCCAGGGCGTCCTCCGCGACGATCCCGCGCGCACCGGAGTGGCCGAGGATGTAGGCGATCTCCTCCGCGCCGAGCATGAAGTTGACCGGCACGAGCACCACGCCCAGCTTGGCGGTGGCGAACGCGAGGACCGCGAACTGCCAGCAGTTGTGGCTCAGCAGCGCCAGCCGGTCGCCCGTGGCCAGGCCCCGCTCGGCCAGGGCGTGCGCCGTGCGGTTCACCGCGACGTCGAACTCCGCGTAGGTGACGCGCAGGTCGCCGGCCACCACCGCGAGCTTGTCCGGGTACCGGGCGGCGGTGCGGTGGAGGAGATCGCCGACGGCGTGCTGGCGGGCGCGGGCGACGGTGGCGGCGGTGTCGGGCAGGAACGTCGCGTCCATGACGGGCTGGCCTCCGGGCTCGGGTCCGGGCGGGGACGGCTCATCATGCCCGCGCCGGCGGGAGCGGTGGCTCCCGGACGTGGTGATCAGGGCCGGGGGCCGCGTAGAGTTACTTGGACGTCCTACTAGTTCGGGAGTGTCATGCCGACCGACCTGCACGTCCCCGTCCACCCGGTCCGGTTCGTCACCGCGGCGAGCCTGTTCGACGGGCACGACGCGGCGATCAACGTGATGCGTCGGCTGCTGCAGAGCCAGGGCGCGGAGGTCGTGCACCTCGGGCACGACCGCAGCGTGGACGCCGTGGTGCGCGCGGCGCTGGAGGAGGACGTGCAGGGGGTCGCGATCTCCTCCTACCAGGGCGGGCACGTCGAGTACTTCAGCTACCTGGTCGAGCGGCTGGCGCGGTCCGGCGCCGGTCACGTGCAGGTGTTCGGCGGCGGCGGGGGCGTGATCGTGCCCGAGGAGATCGCGCTGCTGCGGGAGCGCGGCGTCACGATCTTCTCGCCGGAGGACGGCCAGCGGCTCGGCCTGCCGGGGATGGTCAACGAGCTGATCCGCGCCTGCGACGTCGACCTGACCGCGTCGGGCCCGGACGTCGACGCGCTGCGCACCGGCGACCCGGCGGCCCTCGCCCGGGCGATCACGGTGCTGGAGGCCGGCCGCGACCCGGAGCTGGCCGCGCGGGTGCGGGAGGCGGCGGCCGGGCGGACGGTGCCGGTCCTGGGCATCACCGGCACCGGCGGCTCGGGGAAGTCCTCGCTCACCGACGAGCTGCTGCGCCGGCTGCGGCTGGACCAGGAGGACAAGCTGCGGGTCGCCGTCCTGGCGATCGACCCGACCCGGCGCCGCGGCGGCGGTGCCCTGCTCGGCGACCGGATCCGGATGAACGCACTGGAGACCGGCGACGGGTCGCACACCTTCTTCCGCTCGCTGGCCACCCGGTCCGCCGGCGCGGAGACCCCGCAGCACCTGGACGACGTGCTGTGCGCGGTCGAGGCCGCCGGGTTCGACCTGGTCGTCGTGGAGACGCCTGGCATCGGCCAGGGCGACGCCGGCATCGTGCCGTTCTCCGACGTGGCGCTGTACGTGATGACGCCGGAGTTCGGCGCCGCGTCGCAGCTGGAGAAGATCGACATGCTCGACTTCGCCGACGCCGTCGCGATCAACAAGTACGAGCGGCGCGGGGCCGAGGACGCCCGCCGCGACGTCGCCCGCCAGATGGTGCGCAACCGCGAGGCGTTCGGGCAGCCGTGGGAGGAGATGCCGGTCTTCGGCACCAGCGCCGCCCGGTTCAACGACGACGGCGTCACCGCGCTCTATCAGCACCTGCTCGGCCTGCTGGCGGACAAGGGGCTGCCGGTCGGGTCCGGGGTGCTGCCGCGGGTCGACGTCCGCACCTCCACCGGGCTGTCGTCGGTGGTGCCGTCGTCCCGGTCGCGGTACCTGGCCGAGATCGCCGAGGCGGTGCGCGGCTACCACGCGGCGACCGAGGCGCAGGCGGAGGTCGCGCGGCGGCGGCAGCACCTGCGCACCGCCGCCGACGTGCTGGACGGGGACGCCGCCGAGGCCGCCCGGACGGCGATGGCGGCGGCCGACGCCGAGTTGCTGCCCGAGGTGCGGTCGCTGCTGGAGGAGTGGCCGGCGCGCGTCGAGGACTACTCCGGCGACGAGCTGGTCTACACGGTGCGCGGGAAGGAGATCCACACGCCGCTGACCCGGCGGACCCTGTCCGGGACGGAGGTGCGGCGGGTCTCCCTGCCGCGCACCCGGGACGACGCCGAGCTGCTGGGGTTCCTGCGCCGGGAGAACCTGCCCGGGTTCTTCCCGTTCACCGCCGGGGTGTTCCCGTTCAAGCGGGCCGGCGAGGCCCCCGCGCGGATGTTCGCCGGCGAGGGCGACGCCTTCCGCACCAACCGCCGGTTCCAGCTGCTGAGCGCCGGCAACGAGGCGACCCGGCTGTCGACGGCCTTCGACTCGGTCACCCTCTACGGCCGCGACCCCGACCCGCGGCCGGACGTCTACGGCAAGGTCGGCACCTCCGGGGTCTCCATCGCCACGTTGGACGACATGGAGGTCCTGTACTCCGGCTTCGACCTGTGCTCGCCGACGACGTCGGTGTCGATGACGATCAACGGCCCCGCGCCGACGATCCTCGCGATGTTCCTCAACACCGCGATCGACCAGCGGCTGGAGGCGTTCCGCGCCGACGAGGGCCGCGAGCCCGACGCCGGCGAGGCCGAGGAGATCCGCGCCTGGGTGCTCGCCAACGTCCGGGGCACGGTGCAGGCCGACATCCTCAAGGAGGACCAGGGCCAGAACACCTGCATCTTCTCGACCGAGTTCGCGCTGCGCTGCATGGCCGACATCCAGGAGTGGTTCATCGACCACCGGGTGCGCAACTTCTACTCGGTCTCGATCTCCGGCTACCACATCGCCGAGGCCGGGGCGAACCCGATCAGCCAGCTGGCGTTCACCCTCGCCAACGGCTTCACCTACGTGGAGTCCTATCTGGCGCGGGGCATGGCGATCGACGACTTCGCGCCCAACCTGAGCTTCTTCTTCTCCAACGGCATGGACGCCGAGTACTCGGTGATCGGCCGGGTCGCCCGCCGGATCTGGGCGGTGGCGATGCGGGAGCGCTACGGCGCGAACCCGCGGTCGCAGCAGCTGAAGTACCACGTGCAGACCTCGGGCCGGTCCCTGCACGCGCAGGAGATGGACTTCAACGACATCCGGACGACGCTGCAGGCCCTCTGCGCCATCTACGACAACGCCAACAGCCTGCACACCAACGCCTACGACGAGGCCGTCACCACCCCCAGCCCGCACTCGGTCCGCCGGGCGCTGGCCATCCAGATGATCATCGACAAGGAGTGGGGGCTGGCCGGCAACGAGAACCCGCTGCAGGGCTCGTTCGTCATCGAGGAGCTCACCGACCTGGTCGAGGAGGCGGTGCTGACCGAGTTCGACCGGATCGCCGAGCGCGGCGGCGTCCTCGGCGCCATGGAGACCGGCTACCAGCGCGGCCGGATCCAGGACGAGTCGATGCTCTACGAGCACCGCAAGCACGACGGCAGTCTCCCGATCGTCGGTGTCAACACCTTCCTCGACCCGCACCGCGACGAGACCCCGCCGAAGCCGCTGGAGCTGGCCCGCGCCACCGAGGCGGAGAAGCAGTCGCAGCTGCAGCGGCTGGCGGACTTCTCCGCCCGGCACGCCGACGCGGCGCCGGCCGCGCTGGCCCGGCTGCAGCAGGTGGCGATGGAGGGCGGCAACGTGTTCGCCGAGCTGATGGACGCCGTCCGGGTGTGCTCGCTCGGCCAGATCTCCGAGGCGTTCTTCGAGGTCGGCGGCCAGTACCGGCGCAACGTCTAGGGGCAGAAATGGCCATTTCTGCCCTCCGGGACGACCTGGGGACGGCGGTCGAGCTGCCCCGGCCGCCGCGGCGGGTGGTCTCGCTGGTGCCCTCGCTCACCGAGGCGCTGGCGGCCACTGTGCCCGACCGGCTGGCCGGCGCCACCGACTGGTGCACCCACCCGGCGGACCTCGACGTGGCCCGGGTGCGCGGCACCAAGAACCCCGACCGCGCGGCGATCGAGGCCCTCGCGCCCGACCTGGTGGTCGCGAACCAGGAGGAGAACCGGCGGCTGGACGTCGACCGGCTGCGCGCGGCCGGCGTGCCGGTGTGGGTGACGGTCATCGAGTCGGTCGACGAGGCGCTGGCCTCGATGCGCCGGCTGTTCGGCGAGGTGCTCGACGTCGGGGAGCCCGCCTGGCTGACCGCCGCCGCGGCCGCCTGGGCGGACCCGGCTCCGGGAACCGGGCTCCGGGTCGCCGTCCCGGTGTGGCGGGATCCGTGGATGGTCGTCGGCGCGCGCACCTTCACCGGCGACGTGCTGGCCCGGCTCGGGCTGGTCAACGTCTTCGCCGACGCGGCCGACCGCTACCCGAAGGTGGCGGTGGAGGAGATCCGCGGTGCCGCGCCGGACGTCGTCGTCCTCCCGGACGAGCCGTACGTCTTCACCGCGGACGACGGGCCGGAGGCGTTCCCCGGCGTGCGGACGGCGCTGGTCTCCGGCCGCGACCTCACCTGGTACGGGCCGTCGCTGGCCCCCGCCCGCGCCCGCCTGCTGGCCGCGATCGGGGGACCGGGTTGACGCCGCTCCCGTCGGGCCCGAGCCTGTGCCGATGACGGTGCTGTCCCTCCCGAGCCGTGGCCGCTGGGTGTGGGACGCCCGTGACCGGACGCGGGCGGTCCGGGTCTCCGCCCATCCCGAGGTCGGGCTGCTCAACCTGAGCGTCTGGCGGGACGAGACCTGCGTGGGCACGGTCAAGCTGCGGCCGGACGAGGTGGCGAGCCTGGTGGCCGCGCTGACCGACGGGCTGGCCGAGGTGGCCGTGCACCCGCCCGCGGGGGAGGAGCCCCGGCTGGCGGCGGTGGAGGACCGGGTGACCGAGCTGGAGGCCCGCCTGGCGGCACCGGCAACGGTGGCGGCGACGGCGGCCCGGGCGCTCCGCGCGCTGAGGAGGGCCTTTCAGGACCGGGTGTAGCGGCGCCGGAGCAGGTGCTTCTGCAGCTTCCCGGTCGGCGTGCGCGGCAGCTCGTCGACCAGCTCCACGCGGGCCGGGCACTTGTAGTGGCTGAGCCGCTCGCGGGTGTAGGCCACCAGCTCCTCCGGCAGGGCGGCGGTCGCCGCACCCGGCGCGGGCTGGACCAGCGCCAGCACCGACTCGCCCATCTCCTCGTCGGGGACGCCGATCACCGCGACGTCGAGCACCGCCGGGTGCAGGGCCAGGACGTCCTCGGCCTCGCGGGGGTAGATGTTCACCCCGCCGGAGATGATCATGTTGGCCTGGCGGTCGGTGAGGTACAGGTAGCGGTCCTCGTCGAGGTACCCCATGTCGCCGACGGTCGACCAGGTCGGGTGGTCGGGGTGCTGGGCCTCCGCCGTCCGCGCCGGGTCGTTGAGGTAGGCGAAGGGCATGGTGTCGCGCTCGAAGTAGACGACGCCCACCTCGCCCGGGGGGAGGTCCCGGCCGTCGTCGCCCACGACGTGCACGGTGCCGAGGAAGCCGTCGCGGCCGACGGTGCCCGGCCGGGCGAGCCACTCCTCGCTGCTCACCATCGTGATGCCGGCGCTCTCGGTCGAGGCGTAGTACTCCTCGAGCACCGGGCCCCACCAGTCGATCATCGCGCGCTTGACCTCCGGCGGGCACGGCGCCGCGGCGTGGACGGCGACCCGCAGGCTGGACACGTCGTAGCGGGCCCGCACCTCCGCCGGCAGCTTGAGCATCCGCACGAACATCGTCGGCACCCACTGGCTGTGCGTGACGCGGTACCGCTCGATCGCGGCCAGCGCCGCCTCGGGGTCGAAGGACTCCATCATCACGACCGTCCCGCCGGTGGCCTGGACGGTGGCGACGAACCGCAGCGGCGCCGCGTGGTAGACCGGCGCGGGCGAGAGGTAGACGGTGTCCGGCCCGAACCCGTAGCGGGTGCCGAACACCGCCACGAGGCTGTCGCCGGGCTCGGTCACCTGCCGGTCGGGCAGCGGCGGGCGGATCCCCTTGGGCCGGCCGGTGGTGCCCGAGCTGTAGAGCAGGTCCGCGCCGCGCGGCTGGTCGGCCGGCGGGACGGGGTCGCCGGCGGCCACCGCGGACCGGTGGTCCGCGAAGCCCTCGATCGGCCCGCCGACGGCCAGCGCGGACGTGACCGCCGGGACGGCGGCCCGCACCTCCCGCGCCGGGGGGGCGAGCGTCGCCGCGGCGACGAGCACCCGGGCGCCGCTGTCGGCCACGACGTAGGCCGCCTCGGCCGGGGCGAGGTGCCAGTTGACCGCCGTGACGTACAGCCCGGCGCGCTGGCAGGCCCAGTAGACCTCCGAGACCTCCGGCCGGTTGTCGCTCAGCAGCGCCACGACGTCCCCCCGCCGCAGGCCCTCGGAGCGCAGCCACGACGCCAGCCGGGTGGAGCGCTCCTCCAGCTCGGCGTAGGTCAGGGTGGCTCCGGAGCCGGCCATCACCAGGGCCGGCTTGTCGGGGTCGGTGCGCGCGGTGGCGCCGGGCCAGGGCACAGCTCCTCCTAGGCGGGACGGGTGCGGACCAGGTTCATCGCCACCATGCTCAGGGCGACGACGCCGTCCTGGTTGAGCAGCTCGATGCGGGTGCGCAGCAGGCCGCGGTCGGGCTTGGACCGGGACAGCCGGGCCTCCTCGACGGTGGTCCGCAGGGTGAGCTCGTCGCCGGGGCGCACCGGGGCGGTCCAGCGCAGCTCGTCGACGCCGGGGGAGCCGAGGCTGGAGACGGGGGAGAGGTACTCGTCGGCGAACAGCCGCATCATCAGGGCGCAGGTGTGCCAGCCGCTGGCGATCAGGCCGCCGAACGGCCCGGCCGCCGCGGCCCGTGCATCGACGTGGAAGGGCTGGGGGTCGAAGCGCCGGCCGAAGTCGACGACGTCGTCCTCCTCGACCCGCAGCGGGCCGAACTCGGCGGTCGTGTCCACGACGTAGTCCTCGAACCAGCGCTCGTCGCTCACCGGCCCGAACGTAGGACGACGGCACCCGGTGCGCGACCCGGCCCGTTGCTAGCGTGGCCCGCGTGCAGCCCCCCACCGGTCCGCTCGCCGGGATCCGCGTCGTCGAGCTCGCCGGGCTCGGACCCGCCCCGTACGCGTGCATGCTGCTGGCCGAGCTCGGTGCCGACGTCGTCCGCGTGGATCGCCCCGGCGGCGGCACCGCGCTGGTGCACCCGGCCAAGGAGGCGCTGCACCGCAGCCGCCCGTCCGTCGCCGTCGACCTCAAGACCCCGGTGGGGCGCGACGTCGTCCTGCGGCTGGTCGACGCGGCCGACGTCCTGGTCGAGGGGCTGCGGCCGGGGGTCACCGAGCGGCTGGGCGTCGGCCCGGAGGACTGCTGGGCCCGCAATCCGCGGCTGGTCTACGCCCGGATGACCGGCTGGGGGCAGGACGGCCCGCTGGCCGCCCGCGCCGGCCACGACATCAACTACCTCGGGCTCACCGGCGCGCTGCACGCCATCGGGACGGCGGACAAGCCGGTCGTCCCGCTCAACATCGGCGCCGACTTCGGCGGCGGGGCGCTGTTCCTCGTCGTCGGCGTCCTCGCCGCGCTGCTCGAGCGGGGGAGCAGCGGGCGGGGGCAGGTGGTCGACGCGGCCATGGTCGACGGCGCGAGCTCGCTGGTCACGATGGTCTACGGGATGCTCGGGGCCGGCCTCTGGCAGGACCGGCGGGCGGCGAACCTGCTGGACGGCGGCGCGCCCTTCTACGACACCTACGCGTGCTCGGACGGCGGGCACGTGGCCGTCGGCGCGATCGAGCCGCAGTTCCACGCCCAGCTGCTGGCCGGGCTGGGGCTGACCGACCGGTATCCCGGCGGGCAGCTCGACGTGGCCCGGTGGCCCGAGCAGAAGGCGCTGCTCACCGAGGTCTTCGCCACCCGGACCCGGGACCAGTGGGCCGAGGTCTTCGCCGGCACCGACGCCTGCGTCACCCCCGTGCTCGGCTTGACCGAGGCGCCGGCCCACCCCCACCTGGCCGCCCGCGGGACCTTCGCCGACGTCGGGGGCGGGCCGCAGCCGGGCCCGGCCCCGCGGTTCTCCCGCACCCCCGCGGCGGTGCGCAGCGCCCCGCGCACACCCGGCCAGGACACCCGGACGGCGCTCGAGGCCTGGGGCCTGTCCGCCGACGAGGTGACCGGGCTGCTCGACTCCGGCGCGGTCGTCCAGGCCGGCTGACCGGCGCACCCACCACGCGAGGAGGTCCCGTGACGGACGATGTACTGGTCGAGCGGCGCGACGGCGTCCAGGTCGTCACGATCAACCGCCCGCAGGCGCGGAACGCGCTGACCCGCGCGGTCGCCGAGGCGGTGGCGGCGGCCGTCGACGAGTTGGACGCCTCCGACGAGCTGCGGGTCGGCGTGCTCACCGGCGCCGGCGGCACCTTCTCCGCCGGGATGGACCTCAAGGCCTTCCTGCGCGGGGAGACCCCCGCGATCGAGGGCCGGGGACTGTGCGGCATCACCCAGACCCCACCGCGCAAGCCGCTGATCGGGGCGGTCGAGGGCTGGGCGCTGGCCGGCGGCTTCGAGCTCCTGCTCGCCTGCGACCTCGTGGTGGCCGCCGAGGACGCCCGCTTCGGCGTGCCCGAGGTCAAGCGCTCGCTGGTCGCCGCCGGCGGCGGCGCGCTCCTGCTGTCCCGGCGGGTGCCGGTCAACCTGGCGATGGAGATGCTGCTGACCGGCGAACCGCTCGGCGCCCCGCGCGCGGCCGAGGTGGGCCTGGTGAACCGGCTGACCCCGGCCGGCGGCGCGCTCGACGGCGCCCTGGAGCTGGCCGCCACGATCGCGGCGAACGGCCCGCTGGCGCTCGCGGCGACCAAGGCCGTCGCCCGCGGCGGCGCCGACTGGACCTTCGAGGAGGGCTGGGCGCGGCAGGCCGAGATCATCGGCCCGGTGTTCGCGAGCGAGGACGCGCGGGAGGGGGCGACCGCCTTCGCCGAGAAGCGCGCGCCGGTCTGGCGCGGCCGCTGAGGAGGGCCGCCGTCTTCCCCGGGCCGGGAGGCGGCTCGGAGCCGGCGGGCCCGCGGTGGTAGACCGGCAGGGTGCAGCCGCCGGTCCGGCGCTGCGGTACCGAGGGGGGCCATGAGCGCGGACACGACGCCGGACGCCGGGACCAGCGCCGGGCCCCCCGCCGCCCCGCAGCCGCTCGGCGCGCTGGCCATCCTGCGCATCGGCGGCTTCCTGGTGCTCTACCTCAACGCCGCCGCGGTCTTCCTCGGCGTCATGGCGCAGGCGATCGCCCGCAGCTGGCTGGCCTTCGAGCTCACCGGCTCCAACGCGGCCCTGGGCGGGGTGCTGCTCTCCTTCGGCATCGCGCTGATCATCGCGACCCCGTGGGGCGGGGTGGCCGCCGACCGGCTGCCCAAGCGGCTGGTCCTCCAGGTCTCGGTGCTCGTGCTGGCCGCCTCCAGCGCGTGGATCGGCCTGGCCGTCGTCTTCGACGTCATCCAGTACTGGATGCTGCTCGGCGCCGGCGTTCTGCAGGCGATCGGCTTCGCGCTGTTCAACCCGGCCCGCATGGCGTTCCTCTCCGAGCTCGTGCCGCGCGGGTCGGTGCCGCAGGCGGTGTCCCTGCTCCTGGTCAACGCCGAGGTGAACCGGGTGATCGGCCCCGCGCTGGCCGGCGTCGTCATCGGCGCGGTCGCCTGGGGCACCGAGGCGATCTTCCTGATGAGCGCGGGGCTGGCCACCGTCGGCGTGCTGCTCACCGGGGCCCTGCCGCCCGGGCACCGGCGCGGCGCTCCCTCGGACCGGTCCCCGGTCGGTGAGCTGGCCGACGGCGTCCGCTACGTCCGCCGGCACCGCTCGCTGAGCGCGCTGACCTGGTGCGGCATCGGCGTGACCATGTGCGGGATGCCCTACCTGGCCTTCATGCCCACCATCGCCACCGACCTGTTCGGCCTGGGCTCGCTCGGCTACGGGGTGCTCTCGGCGATGTCGGCCGTGGGCGGGGTCGTCACCGGCCTGCTGCTCGGACGGCGGTCGTCGCGGGTCCGGGAGGGACGGGTGTTCGTGGTCTCCGGCGCGCTGTTCGGCCTGGCGATCTGCGCGCTGGCGGTCACGCCGAACGCCGCCGTCGCGGTCGGCGTCCTGCTGGTGCTGGGCGGCGCGATGCTGGCCTTCCAGACGACCAACCAGTCGCAGCTGATCGCGCTGTCGGACATGGAGTACCACGGCCGGGTGCAGTCGCTGATCATGCTCAGCTTCGGGGCGTTCGGCATCGCCGCGCTGCCGCTGGGCCTGCTCGCCGACGTCATCGGCCTGCGCTGGACGCTCACCGGGATGGGCGTCGGCGTCCTGCTGTTCGTGCTGATGTACGTGCTGGTGAGCCGGCGCGGGGTCGGGACCGCGCAGCGGCTGCGCGACCTCGGCTGAACCGCCCGCTCAGCGCCAGTCGACCCCGGGCAGGGTCGCGCTCCAGGACTCCACGATCCGGTCGCCGGCCACCCGGTGCACGACCAGCCAGGTCACCACCGAGGTCTCCCCGGTGTCGAGGTTCACCCCGGTGGTGGTCGCCCGCGTCCAGACCCGGTCCTGGGCGGTGACCTGGTCGTCGACGGTCGTGGCCGGGTCGTGCAGCAGCTGCCAGGAGTTGCTGACCTCGCGCCGGAACTCCGCGCGGGTCAGCGACCGGGTGCCGGCCGACGAGTGCCGGACGTAGGGCTCGCCGATCAGCTCGTCGATGACGCCGAGGTCACGCCGGTTCCACAACCCGTCCCAGTACCGCCGGACGATCCCGGCCACCGCCTGCTGGTCCACGAGCGGGATCGTAGAGCGCGGCCCGCTGGCCTCAGTCCACGACCACGTCGCCGGGCGGCAGCACCGGCTCGCGCCTGAGCTCCGTGCGGGCCACGGAGCGGAGGTGCACCTCGTCCGGCCCGTCGAACAGCCGCATCGCCCGGTGCCAGGCGTACATGGCCGCCAGCGGCGTCACGTCGGTCATGCCGGCCCCGCCGTGCACCTGGATGGCCCGGTCGATGACCCGGGTGGCCGCCCGCGGAACGGCGACCTTCGCCATCGCGACGAGGTCCTTCGCGGCCTTGTTGCCCTGGGTGTCGATGACCTGGCAGGCGCGGTGGCACAGCAGCCGGGCCTGCTCGATCTCCAGCCGGGACTCGGCGATCTGCTGCTGCACGACGCCCTGGTCGGCCAGCGGTCCGCCGAAGGCCTCGCGCTGCTGCGCCCGCCGGACCAGCAGCGCCAGGGCGCGCTCGGCGGCGCCCAGCGCGCGCATGCAGTGGTGGATGCGGCCGGGGCCCAGCCGGGCCTGGGCGGCGGCGAACCCCCCGCCCTCCTCGCCGACGACGTTCGCGACCGGCACCCGCGCACCCTCGAACCGCACCTGCGCGTGCCCGTGCTGGTCGTGGTGGCCGAGCACCGGGTAGTCGCGGACCACCGTCACCCCCGGGGTGTCCCGCGGGACGATCACCATCGTCTGCTGCCGGTGCGCCGGGGCGGAGGGGTCGGTCTTGCCCATGAGGATGAACAGCGCGCAGCGGGGGTCCATGGCGCCGCTGGTCCACCACTTGCGCCCGGTGATCACGTACTCGTCGCCGTCCCGCTCCACGCGGGTGCCGATGTTGGTCGCGTCGCTGCTGGCGACGTCGGGCTCGGTCATGGCGAACGCCGACCGGATCTCCCCGGCCAGCAGCGGTTCCAGCCACTGCTTCTTCTGCTCCTCGGTGCCGAGCAGGTGCAGCAGCTCCATGTTGCCGGTGTCCGGGGCGGCACAGTTGATCGCCTCGGGGGCGAGGTCCAGGCTCCACCCGGACAGCTCGGCGATCGGCGCGTACTCCAGCTGGGTCAGCCCCGACTCCGCCGGGAGGAACAGGTTCCACAGCCCGCGCTCCCGCGCCCGGCGCTTGAGCTCCTCGACCACCGGCGGGACCTCGTGGCCGTCGGGCCCGGTCGCCCGGCGGTGCGCCAGGTAGTCGGCCTCGGCCGGCAGCACCTCCTCGCGCATGAAGGCGACCATGCGGTCGTGGAGGTCGCGGGCGTGGGCCGAGGGTGCGGACAGGTCGTGGTCGGTCACGGCGGGCTCCTGACGGTCGGGCGGGTGCTCTCCCTGCGACCGTAGGGGTCAGGCCGAGGCGGTGCCGTCCTCGGCCGGACGCGCGACGTCGCGGTGCGGGCGCGACTGCCAGATCGCCCACTCGGCGCTGACGTCACCGGCGGTGCGCAGCAGTCTGGGCAGGTGCTCGCCGAGCAGGTGCTCGGTCGAGGTCTCCGCCGCGTGGACGGTGACGTTCATGGCGGCGCGCACCGAGCCGGACGCGTCGCGCACCGGGACGGCGACCGAGCGGACCCCCGGCGCGAGCTCCTCGTCGGCCAGCGCCCAGCCGCGGGCGCGCACCCCGACGAGCTCCTCGTGCAGCTGCTCGGACGTGCGGCCGATGTAGGCGGGCAGCCCGGCGCGGCTGGGCTGGGCCAGCGTCGCCTCGAGCTCGGCGGGCGACAGGGCGGCCAGCAGGACCTTGCCCTGCGACGTCTGCACCGCGGGGAACCGGGTGCCGATCTCCACGCGGAGCGCGATCAGCTTGGGCACCGACACCCGGGCGACGTACACGACGTCGGACCCGTCCAGCTGGGTCATGGACGACGACTCGCCGGTGCTGGCCACCAGCGCCTCCATGTGCGGCCGGGCGATGTCCCACAGCCCGAGCGCGCCGACGTAGGCCATGCCGAGCGTGAGCACCCGCGGCGTCAGCTGGAAGGCGTTGCCGGCCGAGCGCACGAAGCCGAGCTCCTCCAGCGTGAGCAGCAGCCGGCGGGCGGTCGGGCGGGCCAGCCCCGCGGCCGCGGCCACCTCCGACAGCGTCATGTTCCGGTGGTCGGCGTCGAAGCAGGCCAGCACGTCCAGCCCGCGTGCCAGCGCCTCGACGAAGTCCGGTCCCGTGCCTCGCCCTGCCATGACGTCCCCCTCACCTGCGGTGCCGGCCTGCGCGACCGGACGACGGTGCGCCGCGGGGAGGGCCGGGTGCCGGCCCTCCCCGCGGTGGAGCTCAACGGCCGAGGACGCGCTCCTCGCCGCCGGCGCGCTTGGACTCGTCCTCGTAGTCGGTGTACTGGTACGGGTTCGCCAGGATCTCGGCCTCGGCGTCCGGCATCTCCGGGAACATGCCCTGCTGCCAGGTCTCCTCGCCCAGCTCCGAGCGCAGGTACTCGACGGTCGACTCGATCTCCCGCCGCACCGGCGCCAGGTCGATGCCGACCAGCCGGTGGGCGTGCTTCACGACCCGGCCGCCGACGAGCACCGTGTGCACATCGCCGCGCTGCGCCTGGAACGCGACGTGCCCGAGCGGGTTGAGCAGGGGGAACGACACCGGGGAGTCGTCGTTCTTGATCAGCACGACGTCGGCCTTCTTGCCCGGCTCGAGGCTGCCGAGGTCGTCGCGGCCGATGGCGTGCGCCCCGCCCTTCGTCGCCCACTCGACCACGTGCTGGGCGCGCAGTCGGAGCTGCGTGATCGTGTCGCCCTTCAGGTGGGCGGTGAGGTGCTCCGACATGCGGTCGGCGTTCAGCGTCGAGCGCATGGCGGAGAACATGTCACCGCTCCACCACACGCTGGTGTCCACCGACAGCGACACCGGGATGCCGTACTGCAGGACCTGCTCGGTGGGGGCGTGCCCCTGACCGGCGCTGCACTCGGACTCCGTCGCCACGGAGATCGACCCTCCGGTGGCGGCGATCCGCTGGTAGCTGTCCCGGGTGAGCGTCGAGGCGTGCACGTAGACGGTCTCCGGCGTCATGAACCCGTGCTCGTGCATCAGCCGGATGCCGTCGTCGTTGGTGGCGCCCCACACGCCGGCGTGCGTGGTCACGGGGATGCCGAGGTCACGCGCGACCTCGAACGCCGCCTTCTCCGGGAAGGCCGGGTCGCCGGTGACGTCGAAGGCGATCTGCACGCCCATCCGGTCGTCGCCGGCGTCGCGGAGCCGCTCGAGCAGGGCGCGGACGGCGGGGTCGGCGGTCCACTCCCACGGGCCCTGCTGGATGTTGCCGTAGGCGAGGACGAACCGGCCGGGGACCGAGCGGAGCGCGTCGAGCGCGGCCTCGCCGTGGTCGATCGTGTGCAGGTTGTGCGACCAGTCGACGGTCGTGGTGACGCCGGCGTCGAGGGACTCGATGGCGGCCAGCCGGTTGCCGGCGGCGATGTCCTCGGGGCGGAACTTCTTGCCGTGCTCGAGGTAGTACCAGACGAAGTACTGGGTGAGCGTCCAGTCGGCGCCGTAGCCGCGCATCGCCGTCTGCCACATGTGCCGGTGCGTGTCGATCATCCCCGGCATCACGATGCCGCCGGAGGCGTCGATCTCCTGCGTGCCCTCGGGCACCTCCAGGCCACTGCCGATCTCGGCGATCCGGTCGTCGACGATCAGGACGTCGGCGCCGGTCAGGACCGTGCAGGAGTCGTCCATGGTGAGCACGGTGCCGCCGCGGAACACCAGGGGGCGCCCGGCCTGCGGAACGGGGCCGTCGGAACTGGTCATCGTCTCCTCCTCGAGACAGGCGACCGTGCGCGGACCTGCGTCCGTATACCGGTCAGGACGTCGGACGAGCCACCCTCGCGCCGTCGCTGCGACGCTGTCAAGACGCCCGTTCACCGCGGCGCGGGCTGACCAGGCCAAAGGGGTGTCCTTGACAGTGTGGCGGAGGACACCAAGACTCAGGGGCCGCGGTATGCGGACTCTCGTCCGCATGCCGGTCGCCAGCTACGAGAGGGGCTTGACCGATGACCGCACACCAGCTCCCCCCGGGCGCGACGCCCGGTCGGGGGCCCCTCGCGGGCCTGCTGGTCGCTGACTTCTCGCGGGTGCTCGCCGGCCCCTACGCCACCATGCTCCTCGCCGACCTCGGCGCCGAGGTGGTGAAGGTGGAGAGCCCCGCGGGCGACGACACCCGGAGCTGGACCCCGCCGGTCCGCGACGGCGTCTCCACCTACTACCTGGGGATCAACCGCAACAAGCGGTCGATCGCGCTGGACCTCAAGGACCCCGAGGACGCCGCGGCCGCCCGCGAGCTGGCCCGCCGTGCCGACGTCGTGGTCGAGAACTTCAAGCCTGGCGGGCTGGCCCGGTTCGGGCTGGACTACGAGTCGGTCGCCGAGGTCAACCCGGGCGTCGTCTACGCCTCCATCAGCGGCTTCGGCAGCGGCCCGAAGGGTGCCGCGCTGCCGGGCTACGACCTGATCGTCCAGGCCATCTCCGGGCTGATGAGCCTCACCGGCGACCCCGAGGGCGAGCCGTACCGCGCCGGGATCTCGGTCTTCGACGTGATGGCCGGGCTGCACGCGATGATCGGCGTCCTCAGCGCGCTCAACCTGCGGCACGAGACCGGCACCGGCCAGCACGTCGAGGTCAACCTGCTGGCCTCCGCGCTCTCCGGTCTGGTCAACCACTCCAGCGCCTACGTGGCCGGCGGGGTGGTCCCGTTCCGGATGGGCAACAGCCACCCGAGCCTGTTCCCCTACGAGCCGCTGCCCTGTGCCGACGGCGACCTGATCATCACCGCGGGCAACAGTGGGCAGTTCCGGAAGCTGGTCGAGGTGCTCGGCGTCCCCGAGCTCGCCGACGACCCCCGCTTCGTGCGCAACGAGGACCGCACGGCCAACCGGGACGAGCTGCGTCCCCTGCTGGTCGAGCGGCTGCGGACCCGGACCAAGCAGGAGTGGTTCCGCGACATCATCGCCGCGGGCGTCCCGTGCGGGCCGATCAACACCGTCGACCAGGGGGTGGCCTTCGCCGAGGAGGTCGGCCTGGACCCGGTCGTGACGGTGGGGGAGGGTGCGGCCGCCGTCCCGTCGGTGCGCAACCCGATCACCTTCTCCGCCAACCCCGCGGACTACCGCCTGCCCCCGCCGGGGCTCGACGAGCACGGCGCCGAGATCCGCGCCTGGCTGTCGGCGCCGGCCGGCCGGGCCGCCGACGGGACGGAGGGCACCGCGTGACCGCTCCTGACGGCCCGGTCTACCCCACCGCGCTCGGCGCCTCCAGCCTGGAGAGCATCACCCTGCTGGGCACCGACCTCGCCCGGGACGTGATGGGGCAGGTCGGCTTCGGTGAGCTGGCGTTCTGGCTGGCGACGCAGCGCCGGCCCTCGCCGGGTGAGACCCGGGTGTTCGAGGCGGTGCTGGCCGCGCTGGCCGACCACGGGTTCACGCCGACCGCGATCGTCACCCGGCTGACCTACCTGTCCGCGCCGGACTCGGTGCAGGGCGCGCTGGCCGCCGGGCTGCTCGGCGGGGGCTCGCGGTTCCTGGGGGTCACCGAGGACTGCGGCCGGTTCCTGCACGACGTCCTCACCGGCGTGGACGGCGACCTGCCCACCGACGACGCCGGCTGGGACGCCCTGGCGCTGGAGACGGTGACCGCGCAGCGGGCGGCGAAGCGGTTCGTCCCGGGCCTGGGACACCACGTGCACAAGCAGGGCGACCCGCGCACGCCGCGGCTGTTCGCGATCGCGGCGGAGGAAGGCCTCGTCGGTCCGCACCTGTCGCTGTTCGCCGCGATCGGCCGGGTGCACCCGCAGGTGCTGGGCAGGACGCTGCCGCTCAACGGGGCCGGGGTGTGCGGGGCCGCGCTGGCCGACCTCGGCCTGCCGCTGGAGCTGCTGCGCGGGTTCGCGCTGCTGGCCCGCACCGCCGGCCTGATCGGCCAGCTCGCCGAGGAGCTGCGCAACCCGGTCGGAAACGAGATCTTCCTGTCGGTGGACCTCAACAACCGGTCCGTCGCGCCCGACCCGTACACCCCTGACATCGACGCCAACGGAGGTCGGCATGGCTGAAGTCGCCGCGGTCATCGCGTCCACGCACCACCCGTTCTACTACCGGGCCAGCACGTCGACCGGTGCCGACCGGCCGCCGTTCGCCGACGAGTGGGTGGCCAAGATCGAGAAGTTCCGGGAGACGCTCACCAAGGCCGAGCCGGACGTGCTGGTGATGGTCGGCAGCGACCACTTCCACCAGCTGTGGCTGGACAACATGCCGCAGTTCCTGGTCGGCAAGGCGCCGTTCTTCGACGCCAACTTCTACAACGAGGAGCGCGAGTTCGGCCTGCCGCGGATGACGCTGAAGGGCGAGGAGGAGCTGGCCGCGCACCTCCTGCGCGACGGGCTGGACCGCGACTTCGACCTGGCGTTCAGCAACGAGCTGCGGATCGACCACAGCATCACCTGCCCGATCATCACGCTGCGCCCGCAGGCGGACCTGCCGATCGTGCCGGTCTACACCAACATCTTCGCCCCGCCGCTGCCGCAACCGAAGCGGTTCGTGCAGCTGGGCCGCGCGATCCGGGAGATGGTCGAGTCCTGGGAGAGCGACAAGCGGGTCGCGATCATCGGCACCGGCCACCTGTCGCTGGAGCTCGGCGGCCCGCGCCAGTTCGGCGAGCACGGCCCCGACCCCGAGTTCGACCGCAAGGCCGTCGAGTGGATCGCCTCCGGCGACATCGAGGGCTGCCTGGCCGAGGTGTCGCTGGAGTCCCTGCACCACCCGGGCAACGCCACCCACGGGTTCATGGACTTCATGCTGATGATGGGCGTGGCCGGCGAGGGCGCGAAGGCCGACCACGTCGACACCCTCGACCTCTTCCACACGATGGAGGCCTACTTCACCTGGTACCCGAACGGAGTCCCGGCATGAGCAAGTACCTGCTCGACAAGTTCCTCTACACCGTCGACCGCGACCCGGAGCTGGTCGAGCGCTACCGGCAGGACCCGGCCGGCACGGTGGAGTGGTGGGAGGCCGAGATGGCCAACACGATCCTCAACTGCATCGACGCGGAGAAGTCCACCTGGCTGGCGTTCAGCGAGGAGGAGCGGTCGGCGCTGCGCGAGCACGACCACGTCACGCTCTTCCAGATGGGCGCCCACCCGTTCCTGACCCTGACGCTGTTCATCGCGATGTTCGAGCGCGACCACGGCCCGCTGGAGTACCAGAAGGCCTACGGCAGGGCGATGGAGCACATCTCGATGCCCTACCCCGACATCGCCACCTGACAGAGGGAGCAGTGCTGTGCGGGCCGCCGTCCTGACCTCTCCGGGGGCGCCGCCGGAGTTCGGCACGCACCCGGCCCCGGAGCCCGCCGAGGGCCAGACCCTCGTGCGGGTCACCGCGGCACCGGTGGTGCCGCTCGACCTGCTCTGCGCCTCGGGCACCTCCTACTTCGGCCGCCCCGCGACGCCGTACGTGCCGGGGGTGCAGGGCGTGGGGGTGGTCGAGCGCTCCGGGGTGCACCCGCCCGGCAGCCGGGTCTGGTTCGCCACGCAGGCCGGGATGGCGCCCGGCGACGGCAGCCTGGGCGAGCGGTGCGCCGTGCCGGACCGCGACGTCGTGCCGATCGCCGCCGAGGTGCCCGACGAGCTCGCGGCCGCCCTCGGGCTGTCCGCCGTCGCGGCGTGGATGGCGCTGACCTGGCGCGGTCGGCTGCAGGCGGGGGAGCGGGTGCTCGTGCTCGGCGCCGGGGGTGCGGTCGGCCAGGTCGCCGTCGGGGCGGCGAAGCTGCTCGGCGCCGGCCGGGTGGTCGCCGTCTGCCGTCCGGGCGCGTCGGAGGACCGGGCCCGGCGGGCCGGCGCGGACGAGGTGGTGCCGCTGTCCGGCGACGTCGACGACCTCACCTCCCGGCTGGGTGCGGCCGCCGGCGGTGCCGTCGACGTGGTCGTGGACCCCGTCTTCGGAACCGCGGCGACGGCGGCCTCGCGGGTGCTGGCCCCGTTCGGCCGGCTGGTCAACCTCGGCGGGGCCTCCGGTGACGAGGCGCGGTTCTCGTCCTCGGTGCTGCGCGGCCGCAGCGCCGAGGTGCTCGGGTACACGAACAACGCGCTCACCCCCGAGCAGCGGGCGCAGGCGCTGACCGCCGTCCTCGGGCACGCCGAGCGCGGCGAGGTCGGCCTCGACCACCTCGTGCTGCCGCTGGCCGAGGTGACCCGCGGCTGGACGCTCACCGCCGAGGGCGCCGGACGACGCGTCGTCCTCGTCCCCGGAGCGCCGGTGGACTGACGGCGGGCGACGCCCTCCGGCGGGTGCTCCGCGGGGCGGGTGTGTGCCTTGACACACCGCGCGGCGCTCGTGCATCGTCCCGGTGTCCGCGACGCGGACAACTGTCCACGAACGCCGCCGTGCGGCGCCGCGCGCTGGAAGGACCTTCTCGGACATGACGACGACCGCCCCGACGTCCGCCCCCACCTACGACGGGGACATCTACGCGGACGAGGCGCTGCTCGAGCCGTACGAGGACTACCGCGCGCTGCGCGAGCTGGGCCCGGCGGTCTGGCTGTCCCAGCACGGCGCGTACGCCGTCGCCCGGTACGACGAGGCGAAGGCGGTGCTCATGGACGCCGACACCTTCCGCTCGGCCAACGGCATCGCGCTCAACGAGCCGGCCAACCAGGCGATCCTCGGCTGCACCCTGGCCAGCGACGGCGAGCTGCACGCCCACCTGCGGCAGGTGGTGGCCAACCGGCTCACCCCGCGCGCGCTGCGCCCGATGAAGGACGTCGTCACCGAGAAGGCCGAGCAGCTCGTCGCGGGCCTGGTCGAGAAGGGCTCGTTCGACGCGGTCGCCGACCTGGCCCGCGCCCTCCCACTGTCGGTCGTGCCCGACTTCATCGGGTGGCCGCAGGAGGGTCGCGAGCACCTGCTCCGGTGGGCCGGTGCCAACTTCGACTCGTTCGGGCCGCTCAACGAGCGGGCCCAGCGGGCGCTCCCGCAGTGCGGCGAGATGGCCGCCTTCGGCGCCGAGATCGTCCGCACCCGCAACGTCTCGCCGGGCAGCCTGGGCGCCGGCGTCCTCGAGTCGGTGGACGAGGGCGACATCTCCACCGAGCAGGCGATGATGCTCATGCTCGACTACCTGGCGCCGTCGCTGGACACCACGATCAGCGCCGTCGGCAGCGCCATCTGGCTGTTCGCGCAGCACCCCGACCAGTGGGACCTGGTCCGCGACGACCCGAAGCTCATCCCGAACGCGGTCAACGAGGTCGTCCGCCTCGAGTCGCCGATCCGCGCCTTCGGCCGGATCACCAGCACGGACACCCGCATCGGCGACGTGGACGTCCCCGAGGGCTCCCGCGTGCTGGTCGTCTACGCCGCGGCCAACCGCGACGAGCGCCGGTTCGAGCGGCCCGACGAGTTCGACGTCACCCGCAGCAACGCCGTCCACCAGCTCGGCTTCGGCATGGGCGAGCACGGCTGCGCCGGCGCCGGCCTGGCGCGCATGGAGTCGGAGTCCCTGCTGCAGGCCCTGGCGCCGCGGGTGGCCCGCTTCCACCTGCAGGACTCCGAGCGCGCGCTGAACAACCTGATCCGCGCGTTCGGGCGGGTCGACGTCACCGTCGACCGGGTCGCCGCGGGGGGCTGAGGGCGAGCTCCTCGCCGATCCGCCGTCCGACGGTCTCGAGCAGGGCGGCGGCCTCGGTCATGCACCGGGCCTCGTCGGGTTCGAGCTCGGTGAGCGTGTGGACCGCGGACAGGCCGGCCGCGCGCGCCTGCGCCGGGCTGATCAGGCTGCGCCCGGCGACGGCGACCACCGGCGTCCCTGCCTCGCCGGCCAGCGCGGCCAGCCCGACCGGGCCCTTGCCGCGCAGGCTCTGGCCGTCCAGCGACCCCTCGCCCACGACCACCAGGGCGGCGCCGCGGACCGTGTCCGCGAAGCCGGTGAGGTCCAGCAGCAGCCGCACGCCGGGGGTGAGCCGCGCGCCGAGCACGCTGGACAGCCCGAAGGCGATGCCGCCCGCGGCTCCGGCGCCCGGCTCGTCCCGCCGGTCGACGCCGGTCGCCGCGGCGACCACGTCGGCCCAGCGGGCGAGGGCGGCGTCCAGCCGGGCGACGGCGACCGGGGTGGCGCCCTTCTGCGGGCCGTAGACCGCCGCGGCGCCGTCGGGACCGGTCAGCGGGTTGTCGACGTCGCAGGCGATGACCAGCTCGGCCCCGGCCAGCCGCGGATCCAGGCCGGTGAGGTCCAGCCGGGCCGCCGCGGCCAGCGCGGCGCCGCCGGGCGGCACGTCGTCGCCGTCCCCGGTCAGCACCCGGGCGCCCAGGCCGACCAGGGCTCCGGCGCCGCCGTCGGTCGTGGCGCTGCCCCCGACGCCGAGCACGATCCGCCGGGCGCCGGCGTCCAGCGCGTCGGCGACCAGGCGGCCGGCGCCGAGCGTCGAGGCGCGCAGCGCGGTCTCCTCGGTCGGCCCGGGCGCCGGCAGCAGCGCCAGGCCGGCGGCGGCCGACATCTCGAGCACCGCGGTGTCGCCCCGCACGGCGTAGCGGGCCCGCACGGGGGCGCCGAGCGGGCCGGGCACCTCCTGGGTCCGCGGCGTGAACCCGTGTGCCAGGACCAGGTCCACGGTGCCCTCGCCGCCGTCGGCGATCGGGGTCTCGACCAGCTCGGCGGCGGGCAGGCTCCGCCGCAGCCCGCGGGCCAGCGCCGCGGCCACCTCGGGGGCGCTCAGCGAGCCCTTGAACTTGTCGGGGGCGAGCACGATCCGCGGGCCGGCCATGTCCGGGCCTCCTCGGGTCAGGGGCCGGTCAGCCGGCGAGGTAGGGGATGGTCTGCGGCCCTTCGGGCAGGTAGCAGACCCGGGCGTCCGGGCCGTGCCGGCGGACGGCGTCGTCGATCGCCCCGGCCAGGTCGTCCACCGGGACCAGGTGCGCCGCCCGCACCTCCTCCGGCGGCAGGCCGGTGCAGTACAGCTGCACCTCGGCCGTGGCGAGGACCCGCGCCAGCACCTGCACCTGCCACTGGTCGGGGACGCTGAACCCGGGGCTGCCGATCAGCTCCAGCAGCCCGGCCGGGTCCGGCGCCGCCCCGAGCACCTCGGCGAACGAGCCGTGCGCGGGCAGCCCGTCGGCGCACTCGGCGGCGACGACCACCGTCCCGCCCGGCCGCACCACCCGCTCGGCCGCGGCCATGCCCTTCACCGCCTGGTAGAGGTTCTGGTCCAGGGGGAAGCCGGAGTTGGTGGTGACGACGACGTCCATCGGGTGGGGGACGGCGCGCATCGCGGCGGCGCGGGCCAGCTCGCAGGCGCGCGCGTGCATGGCGAACAGCTCGCCGCAGACCACGTGGGTGATCCGCTTGCCCCGGTCCAGCAGCACGTCCAGGGCGAGATCGGGCGGAGCGGCCGCCGCGCAGGCCCGGATGTCCCGGTGCACCGGGTTGTCCTCCACGACGCCCCAGGTGGCCCTCGGGCTGCCGATGCGGGCGGCGTCGTGCAGCACCATCACGGTGTCCAGGCCGGCCAGCCCCGGGGCCACCATCTTGGGCCCGCCGCTGAACCCGGCGAAGAAGTGCGGCTCGACGAAGCCGGTGGTGATCCGCAGGTCGGCGGCCAGCCACCGGGAGTCGAGCTCCAGCGGGACCCCGTCGCCGACCGTGCCCAGCGAGGTCAGCGTGGAGCGGTCGCGGGCGTCGTGGTTGACCACCTCGCACCGGCTCACGACCTCCTCGCCGAGCATCGCCCGCAGCTCGTCGGGGGTGTTGCCGCGGTGGGTGCCGGTGGCCACCAGCACGACCACCTCGCAGCCGCGCGCGGCACCGTCGATCTCCTCGAGCAGCGCCCGCAGCATCGGCTCGCGCGGCTGGGCGCGGGTGCCGTCGCAGACCGAGACGGCGATCGTCATGCCGTCGCGCACCAGGGCGGCCAGCGGCGGAGCACCGAGCGGGCTGCGCAGGGCCCGGCGCAGGGCGGCCGCGGGGTCGGGCAGGGCCGGGTCGTCGTGCGGGGTGACGACCAGCGCGCCCTCGTGCAGGGGGACCTCGACCGCCCCCCTGCCGTACGCGAGGGACACGACCGGAGCCGCCGATCCGACCGTCATCGTCGTCCTCTTCCCGCGCGCGTGTCCGCCTGTCGATCGGTCGTACGGTGGGTCCCGCTCCGGTTGCTGTCAAGTTCCGGAGGGCGCGGCCGCGGCCCGCGGTTCCGCACGGGACATGTGTCTCTTGACACACCCAGCGGCGGCCGCCGAGACTGGCTGCGGATGGTTGTCCGGTATACGGACACTGCATGCCTCGATCCCCACCCGCACGAGCCTCGCTCAGCAGAACAGGAGCCCCCATGACGACGACCGCCCCCGACGCGGCCCTCGGATCCGCCGGCGTCCAGCCGGCCGACCTGGTCGCTGCCGCCCGCGCGCTCCAGCCGCTGGTCCGGGAGAACGCGGCCGCCAACGAGGAGGCCGGTCGGCTGGTCGACGCCGTCGACGACGCCCTGCACGAGGCCCGCCTCTACGGGATGTGGACACCCCGCGAGCTCGGCGGTGCCGAGTGCGACCCGATCTCCTCGCTGGAGATCGTGCAGGCCCTCGCCGCGGCCGACCCGTCGACCGCGTGGGTGCACATGGCCGCCTCGCTGGCCATCGGCACCGGCGGCGCCTACCTGCAGGACGAGGCCGTCAAGGAGATGTTCTCCGGCGAGCGGCTGCCCGTGGTGGCCGGCCAGGGCACCCGCCCCGGCACCGCGGTGACCGACGGCGACGGCTACAAGCTGAGCGGCGACTGGAGCTTCGCCTCCGGCATCAAGCACGCCCAGTGGATCCACACCCTCGGCATCATCGAGGAGACCGGTGAGCCGCGGATCTTCGTGCTGCCCGTCGGCAAGGCCGAGCTCCTCGAGACCTGGGACGTCATGGGCCTCAAGGCGACCGGCAGCATCGACTACAAGATCCGCGACGTGTTCGTGCCCGAGACGTTCACCCACCTCGGCCCGGTCGAGGAGGGGCGCCGCGGGGGCTGGATCTTCAGGCTCGGCATCATGCACTTCGCGCTGATCGGCCACTCGGGCTGGGCGCTGGGCGTCGCCCGCCGGATGCTCGACGACCTGGCCGAGCAGGTGCGGGCCAAGGCCGGCCGGGCCGGCTCGATGGCCGAGAGCAACCGGTTCCACGCCACCTATGGCGAGCTCGAGGCGAAGTACCACGCCGCCCGGGCCTTCGTGTACGACGTGTGGCGCGAGGCCACCGAGACGCTGGAGAACGGCGGCGAGCTCGACGTCGACCAGCGCACCCGGCTGCGGCTGGCGCTGTACAACGCCACCTGGACCGCCGAGGCCATCAGCGTCGAGGTGTACAAGGCCGCGGGCACCGCCGCGCTGCGCACCGGCGCGATCCAGCAGTACTTCCGCGACATGCACGCCGGCACCCAGCACGTCACGTCGGCCCCGCACGTGGTCGAGGGCTGCGGCCGGTACCTCGCCGGCCTGGCCGCGGACCACACCTGGGCCTACATGAACCTGGTGCCGAAGGGCTGAGCCCCCGCACGGGGGAGGAACGGCGAGAGGGCCGGACCGGGGGTTCCCGGTCCGGCCCTCTCGTTCGATCCGAGGCGGGGCGGGCGCCTCAGCGGTCGGCGGGCTGCGGAGCGCCGGTCAGGAACTCGACGACCAGCTCGGCGAGGTGGTCGGGGCGCTCGTGGTACAGCCCGTGCGCGCACTTCTCCGCGGTGCGGAGCGTCGCGCCGGGGATCGCCGCGGCGTAGGCCTCGCTGTGCGCGCGCGGGATGATCGTGTCCACCTCCGCGGCGATGACCAGCGTGCGGGCGGTGATCTTCGACAGCCGGGCAGGGAGCTCGGGGTTGTGCAGGAACGGCTCGCGGGCGAACCGGCTGAAGGACTCCATGTCCCGACCCGTCTGCGCCGCCGCCTCCGGGGTCGGTGGCACCGACAGCACGGCCTCGACGAGGGCGGGGTCGTAGAACAGCGCGCGCACGGTCTCCTCCGGCGTCATCTGCCAGAGGTCGGCCGGCGGGGCGTCGGGGATGTGCAGCCCGGCGGGGGCCATGAGGACGAGGTGGTCGACGCGGTCGGGGACCGTGCTGGCCAGCTCCGCGGCGATCCACCCGCCGAAGGAGGCGGCGACGACGTCGACCCGGTCGAGCCCGAGGACGTCGAGCAGCCGGACGTAGTGCTGCACGAGGTCGGCCATCGTGGCCACCTCGGGCAGGTCGTCGCTCAGCCCGAAGCCGGGGTGGTCGGGTGCGATGACGTCGACGTGCTCCGACAGCTGCTCGAGGTAGGGGTTCCAGGCCCCCGCCCCGCCGGCCGCGTGCAGGACCAGGACGGGCCGGCCCGAGCCCTGGCGGAACAGGCTGATCTCGCCGGAGCCCATCGGCACCCTCGTCGGCGTCGGTCCAGCAGCGGGAACGGTCACGGCATCTCCTGCCTCGGCAATCGGGAACGGACAGTCGTCCGCTTCGGGCTGCACCGTGACGCATGACACGTCGCGGTGTCAACGCTGCCTCCGCCAGGCGGTGCTCCGGTTCGTCCGCGCGCGGGCGCGATGCCGCGAGAACCTGCCCTCGCGATAGAAACGGACAGC
The DNA here is from genome assembly GCF_051383655.1 of Geodermatophilus sp. CPCC 205761. NCBI lineage: Bacteria > Bacillati > Actinomycetota > Actinomycetes > Geodermatophilales > Geodermatophilaceae > Geodermatophilus > Geodermatophilus sp. CPCC 205761. The sequence goes on along the minus strand of NZ_JALPKQ010000036.1, from coordinate 7,473 downwards.
TGACCGCTAGACGGTTGACAAGGGGTGTGGCCGCTGTCACTGTTCCGCCACCACCACGGTGCCCGAGCCCGTCCGGCGGCCCGTGCGCGGCGATCCCCGCAGCTGTGCGACCCCGACGAAGAGGACGACCCCATGGCTCATCGCGTGTTCCGTTCGACGCGCTCCCGACGGCTGGCCCTGCCGGCCGCAGCGGCGGTCCTGGCCCTGGCGACGGTGGCCTGCGCGCCCACGAACACCGACGAGGGCGCCACCGACAGCGGTGCCGAGGCCGTCGTCCCGGAGGAGACCCTCGACGAGCTCCGCGCCGAGGTCGAGGAGGCGATGGCCCAGCCGCAGTTCGAGGCCCAGGGCGAGGCGTTCTCGGTGGCGGGCCTGGCGGGCAAGAAGATCTTCTCGATGCCGGTGAGCAGCCAGCTGGAGGGCTGCGACCGCATGGCCCGCACCGTCGTCGACATCGCCAAGAGCGTCGGCATGACCGACAGCACGTACTTCCAGAACGACGGTGGCCCCCAGGCGTGGGTCCAGGGCATGAACCTGGCGATCAACCAGGGCTACGACGGCGTCGCGCTGGTCTGCGGCATCGACCCGGCGGCCCTCGCCCCGCAGATGGAGGCCGCCCGGGCGGCCGGGATCGCGGTGGTCGACATGCACCTGTCCGACGTCTCCGAGGAGCCCTCGGACCTCATCGCCGCGCAGACCAACGGCCAGTTCAACCGGACGATGGAGCTCGGCGTGGCCCAGGCGCTGATCGAGTCCGAGGGGCGGCCGATCGACGCGCTGGTCATCACCTCGAACGAGAACCCGCCGTCCGTCGGCATGGAGCAGACGGTCAAGGACCAGTTCGCCGAGCTCTGCGGCGACGAGTGCGGCGTCGAGTCGATCAACATCCCGATCCCCGACTACGCCACCGACCTGACCAGCGCGGTGTCCTCGGCGCTGGTGGCCAACCCCGACATCCGCGCGGTGTTCACCGTCTTCGACGCGCAGACGCCGTTCGTGCTGCCGGCCATCCAGTCGTCGAACGTGGACGCCAAGACCTACGCCTTCGGTGCCGACCGCACCTTCGTCCAGTTGATGACCGACCCGGAGAACCCCATGGGCACCGACATGGGCCCGAACTTCGACTGGATGTCCTACACCGGGGCCGACCAGCTGTTCCGCGTCCTGGCCGGCGGTGAGCCGATCCCGGCGGACCAGGCATTCTCGCCCTACCGGCTCTGGACCCCGGAGAACGCCGCCGAGGTGGAGGGGCCCAACGACGGCTTCGGCGACTCCTACATCGAGGGGTACCGCGGCCTCTGGCTGGACGCCCCCGCGGCCTGAGCCGGCGACCCAGGGGAGCCTCCGGATGACGACCACCGCCCTCGAGCTGCACGACGTCTCCATGACCTTCGGCGCGACCAGGGCGCTGCAGGACGTCTCCATGACCGTCGAGCGGGGCGAGGTGCTCGCGCTGCTGGGGGAGAACGGCTGCGGGAAGTCCACCCTGGTGAAGGTCATGGCCGGCGTCTACGACCCGGAGCCGGGTGCCCGGATGCTGGTCGACGGCGGGGAGGTCCCGCTCCCGCTGGAGGCCGGCGCCTCGCGGGACCTCGGGCTCAGCTTCGTCCACCAGGACCTCGGCCTGGCGCGCCCGCTGACCGTGCTGGAGAACCTGCTCGGCGGGGCCGCCGCGCGCAGCGGCTCCCGGCTGCGCATCCGGTGGCGGACGGAGGCGCGCAAGGCCCGGGCGATGCTGCGCAGCTACGGCGTGAACGTCGACCCGCTGGCGGTGGTCAACCACCTGCCACCGGTCGAGCAGGCGCTGGTCGCCATCGCCCGCGCGGCCGAGGAGCTCAAGCAGTACCGGGAACGCACCGGGGCCTCGTCGTCAGTGCTCGTGCTCGACGAGCCGACCGTCTTCCTCCCCGAGGAGGAGGTTCAGTTCCTCTTCGACCTGATCCGCACGATCGTCGCCTCGGGCGCCAGCGTCGTCTTCATCTCCCACGACCTCCCCGCCGTCCGCGAGATCGCCGACCGGGTCACCGTGCTCCGCGACGGCAAGCTGGCCGCCGTCGCCCGGATGAGCGACGTCAGCGACGCCGAGATCGTCGAGATGATCGTCGGCCCGGCCATCGCCAAGCTCGACGCCTTCGGCCACGGCCACGTGCACGGGACCACCCAGGCGGCCACCGCGCCACCGCGCACCTTCGACCGGTCCCCGGACGTCGGGCTGCACGTCACCGGACTGCGCGGCGGCCAGGTGCGCGGCCTGGACCTGCACGTCGCCCCCGGCGAGGTCGTCGGCCTGGCCGGGCTGCTCGGCTCCGGCGCGGAGGAGGTGCCCTACCTGCTCTTCGGCGCCCGGCAGGCCACCGGCGGAGAGCTGACCCTCGGCGGCCGGACCGTCCCCGCGCACAAGCAGCAGCCAGCCACCGCCGTGGGCATGGGGTTCGCGCTCATCCCCGCCGACCGCCGCCGCGACGCCATCGCCCCGGCCGTCTCGGTCGCGGAGAACATGATGCTGCTGGTGGTCCGCCGCTTCGCCTCGGGCGGGCGGCTGCGCAACCGCCGGCTGCGGAACGCCGCCGACCAGCGGGCCGAGGCGCTCGACGTCCGGCCGCGCCGCACCGACCTGCCCGTCGGCACCCTGAGCGGCGGCAACGCCCAGAAGGTCGTCGTCGGCAAGTGGCTGGAGATCGAGCCGGCGGTCCTGCTGCTGCACGAGCCGACGCAGGGCGTCGACATCGCCGCCCGCGCGGAGATCTACCGCGTCATCAAGCGCGCCACCGAGACCGGGATGGCGGTGGTGTGGGTCTCCAGCGACTTCGACGAGCTCGCGGCCGTCTGCGACCGCGTCGTCGTGGTCAGCGGCGGGGCGGCCGCCGCCGAGATCCCGCTCGAGGACATCACCCCGGAGTCGATCACCTCCGGGGTCTACGGGGCCAGCACCAGCGAGTCCACCATCCTCCCGACCGTTGAACAGGTGAGGCCATGAGCGCGACGGACGCCGTCGACACCAAGGACCAGCAGCCGCCGCCGAGCGTCGCCCAGGGCAGTGGCTCGGTCCGCGGCCGGTGGGGGGAGAAGGCCGCGCTGCCCATCGCGTGGCTCGTGCTCTTCGTCGTCTTCGCCGCCCTCGCCCCCGACACGTTCCTCTCGATGGGGAACATCGCCAACATCCTGGGATCGCAGTCGATCCTGTTCATGCTGGCGCTGGCCGCGCTGCTGCCCACCCGGTCCGGTGACCTCGACCTGTCGCTGGGCAGCATCGGCGGGCTCGCGGCGATCCTCGTCGCGGTGCTCAACGTCCAGCAGGGGGTGTCGCTCCCGCTGGCCTGCCTGATCGCGGTCGCCGTCGGCGCGCTGTGCGGGGCGTTCAACGGGCTGTTCGTGGTCAAGTTCAAGACCGAGCCGTTCATCATGACCCTCGGCACCGGCACGCTCTTCGGTGGCCTGGTGTTCTGGATCGCCAACTCGACGACGATCGTCGGCGTCGACCGCGACCTGTCGATGTGGACCTACCTGCGCCAGATCGGGCAGGTGCCGGTGCAGTTCTACTACTGCCTGCTGGTCATGCTCGTCATCTGGTACGTCATGAACCACACCCCGCTGGGCGTGCGGAACCTGTTCGTCGGCCAGTCGCGCGAGGTGGCGGTGCTCAGCGGCATCAACGCCGACCGCATCCGGTTCGGCGCCTTCACCCTCGCCGGCGTGATCGCCTCCCTGGCCGGGATCCTGTACGTCGGCACCACCGGCTCGGCCGGCCCGACCTCGGTGGAGACCTTCCTGCTGCCGGCCTATGCGGCGGTGTTCCTCGGGGCCACGACCATCCAGCCGGGCCGGTTCAACGCCCTCGGCACCGGCGTGGCCGTGCTCTTCCTGGCCACGGGCACCGCCGGCCTGCAGCTGCTCGGCGCGCAGGACTACGCCCAGCAGCTGTTCTACGGCGGCGCGCTGGTCGCGGCGGTGGCCATCTCGCGCTACCTGCGACGCAGCTGACCTGACCGGCGGCGAGGTGGCCTACCTGGACGGCGGCCCGAGCCGGCCCGGCATGATCGAGCTCATCGAGTACGGCCCGGCACGGACGCCGCCCGCCGACGACCCCGGGAGGACCTCCTGATGACCCATCCCGCCCAGCCGATCGTCCCGGTGGACGAGGACGCGCCCGTCGACCCGGAGCTGCAGGCACGTTTCCGCGAGGTGATGGCCGGGGTGCCGACGCCGGTGTCGGTCGTCACCAGCACCGCCGGGGGCCTCCCGCACGGGACGACGGTCAGCGCCTTCGCCTCGCTGTCGATGACCCCGCCGATGGTGCTGGTCAGCCTGGACCGCGGGTCGGACCTGCTCGCCGTCGTCCGGGAGACGCAGCGGTTCGGGGTGAACGTGCTCGGCGCGCACCAGTCGGACCTCGCGCTGGCCTTCGCCCGCAAGGGCGGCACCGGGAAGTTCTCCGGCGTCCGGTGGGAGATCGACTCCGACCTGCCGCGGCTGCCCGGTGCGCCGGGCTGGCTGGCCTGCGAGGTCGCCACCCTCGTCGACGGCGGCGACCACGTGGTCGCGCTCGGCACGGTGGTCGCGGCGGAGACCACGGAGGGGCAGCCGCTGACCTACCACGGCCGGGTGTTCGGCACCCACGCCGCGCTCGAGCTGCCCTGAGCCCGACGGCGGTGCCGGGGGTCAGGCGCTGGCGGTGTCCGCCGCGGGCGCCTGGCGGGTCTCCACGTGCGGCCGGGACCGCCACAGCGCCCACTCCGCGCTGACGTTGCCGGCGGTCTGCAGCAGCCGCGGCAGGTGCTCCTGGACGAGCCGTTCGGTCGAGGTCTCGGCGGCGTGCACGGTGACGTTCATGGCGGCGCGCACGGTTCCGTCCCCGTCGCGCACCGGCACCGCCACCGAGCGGATGCCCGGGGCCAGCTCCTCGTCGGCCAGCGCCCAGCCCCGTGCCCGCACCTTGACCAGCTCCTCGCGCAGCTGCTCCGGGTCCGGCGGGGGCGACGCCGGGAGCCCGGCGCGGCTGGGCTGGGCGAGCGCCGCCTCCAGTTCGGCGGGGGAGAGGGCGGCCAGCAGCACCTTGCCCTGCGAGGTCCGGACGGCGGGGAACCGGGTGCCGATCTCCACCCGCAGCGCGATGATCCGCGGCACCGCGACCCGGGCGACGTAGACGATGTCGGAGCCGTCGAGCTGGGCCATGGACGAGGACTCGCCGGTCTGCGCGACCAGCGCCTCGAGGTGCGGGCGGGCGATGTCCCACAGGCCCAGGGCGCCGACGTAGGCCGTGCCGAGCTCGAGCACCCGCGGGGTGAGGTGGAAGACGCCGTCGGCCGTCCGGACGTAGCCCAGCTCCTCCAGCGTCAGCAGCAGCCGGCGGGCGGTGGGCCGGGCCAGGCCGGCGGCGGTGGCCACCTCGGTGAGCGACATGGCCGGCCGGTCGGCGCCGAAGGCGGCGATGACGTCGAGGCCGCGGGCCAGCGCCTCGACGAAGTCCGGTCCCGTTCCGCGTCCGGCCATCGCCCCCACCCTGTCCCCGGCGCCCGTCGCCCAGCCCATCATCCCCGCCGGACGCGGCGGCGGGACCTCCCGCGCGCCCGCCCGCCACCCCGACGGGGGAGGCCCGCTACGACGTCGTGCCGCAGCGCCAGGACGGTGTCCGCCCACCGCGGACGGGCTCCCCGGGCAGCAGCGAGCCGAGCCCCGCCAGCTCGACGAGTGCGGCGAGGAACGGCCGGAGACCGACCACCCCCAGCGTCCGGCCGCGGCCGGCGGCCAGCACCCGGGCCCGGGCCAGCGCCCGCAGGCCCGTGGCGTCGCAGAAGGTGATGCCGGCGCCGTCGACCGTCCACGCCGGGAGGCCGGTCAGCGACAGCGCGGCCAGGGCGTCGAGCAGGTGGTGGGCGGAGCCGCGGTCCAGCTCGCCGGTGACGGAGACGCGGCCGGCCCGGAGGTCGACCGACACGAGCAGGGGGCGGGGGAGCGGGTCGGGGGACGACCCGGGGGAACGAGCCAGCACGGAGCACCTCGTCGCGGTGTCCGAGCCCGGGCGAGAGCTCCGGGCGGCCGAGAGGTGCGCACCGGTGTGCGCGCGGCCGGAGCTTCGACCGGAACCGCACGGTACCAGTGGGACGGGCGGCGCGCCGGGTGATCGCCGGCCGGCGTCAGCGCAGGCGGCGGAGCACCTGCGCGGTGAACAGGTCGACGATCTGCCGCCGCTCGGCGCCCTCGCCGACGGGGGAGAAGACCAGGGTCTCCGCACCCGCGTCGGCGTACTCCCGCGCCCGGGCGGCGACCCGGTCGGGGTCCCCGTGCAGCAGGTAGCGGTCGGCCAGCGGGTCGAAGTCCTGCTGGTAGACGGTGCTGACCGTGTCGACGACCTGCCGGCGCGACCGGGCGGCGTCCTCCCCCACGCCGCCCCAGCAGAAGACCGCGCCCCGGACCGACGCCGGGTCCCGGCCGGCGGCCTCGGCCGCCGCGCGCACCTCCCCGAGGCTGCGGGCCACCTGCTCGGGCGTGTACATGTACGGCATCCAGACGTCGCCGAACCGGCCGGCCCGGCGGATCGCCGCCGGCCGGCGGCCCCCGAGCCAGATCGGCGGCCCGCCCGGCTGCACCGGCTCCGGGTCCAGGGCCAGGCCCGGCACCCGGGTGAACCGGCCGGCGAAGTCGACCGGCCCGCCCTGCCACAGCGCGCGGAACAGCTCCAGCGCCTCGTCGGCCCGGGCGCCGCGCTCGGCGACGTCGGCGCCGGCGGCGACGAACTCCGGCGGGTGCTCGCCGCCGACACCGACGCCCATGTCGAAGCGGCCGCCGCTGACCTGGTCCAGCGTGGTCGCCAGCTTCGCCGCCAGCGCCGCCGGGTACAGCGGCACGACGGTCAGCGAGCTGAGCAGCCGGATGCGGGTGGTCGCCCCGGCGGCCGCGGCGAGGACGACGAAGCCGTTGGCGACGGGGCCGTGGAAGAACAGGTGCTCGCCGGTGGCCACGCCGTCGTAGCCGGCCTCCTCGGCGGCCCGGGCCTCGGCGGCGACGGCGGGCTGGTCGCTGCTGAGCGTGAGGACGACGCGCATCGGTCAGCCGTGCTCGGCGACCAGCTCGGTGTCCACGCCGATCTTGCCCACCTTGGAGGCGCCGCCCGGGCTGCCCAGCGGGGCGTCCCGGCCGGGGAGGACCTCGACGAAGAAGCGCCGGTTGTCGTCGATGTGCGGCTCGTTGTCCTCGCTCACCCGCCGGTCCTGGGCGATCGCCTCCACCGGGCACACCGGCTCGCAGGCGCCGCAGTCGATGCACTCCTTGGGGTTGATGTAGAGCTTGCGGTCGCCCTCGTAGATGCAGTCGACCGGGCACTCCTCGACGCAGGACATGTCCGTGGTGTCGATGCACTCGGAGCCGATGACGTAGGGCACGGGGGTGTCTCCTGAGATCAGGGCTCAGTGCGCGGTCGCGCCGATGCCGGCGGGGTCGTCGCTGCTGTGGCCGGGGAACAGGGGCTGGTCGGGG